>DAIDAH010000039.1 GCA_027310735.1 Methylotenera sp.
GTATAAGACAGTGCCAGTAACGTAATTTGGCTACCACTGAAAATAGTCGTGACTCTATCGCGATCTACATTGCGATAGAATGCAAACGCCGTCAGCCAGACTAACAGCAAGCTAATTAGTATGTAGGGTATTTTTCCTCGCCACACGTGTAAGTAGTCATTGTGTTTTACGTTATCAATTGCTGTAGCCAGAATCTCTACGCCAGGAAACGCTTTTGCCATCGCAGTAGCTTTTAGGTCGAAGAGTGAAGGTGCTGTGGAGCCAATAATCACTATTTTGTTGGTGAATTCATTGGGCGCACGCTTTTTAACTTTGCTAGCCATGTCGGTATACACATCACTGAACGTTGCAAATTGGTAAGTGAAAGGTTTGCCACGCCAGTTAATAAGTACGTCCTGTGGTTGTTGCAACGGGTGTGTTTGTACGAAGTTGCCAACAACCAATGGCAACGCTGGCAGCAGCCAGCCATTTTCATCGCGCCAGAGTTTGTATTCGCGCACAATACCGTCTTTATCTGGGTAGATGTTATGTGTACCTAGCCTTTTGGAGTTAAGTGCAGCATCAAAATGCGGCAGGACAATAGCGATAGGCTTGCTGGCTTGTGGGCTGGTTTCTGAGTCGATGCGATGAATTCCGGGAATCATTCCAGGCGTAATCTTGCTTAAATAATCGCTGGCTTCAGATAGACGCAGCATCGGGAAAAAAGTGTTGTCGGTACCAGCAATTACATCGTTAAAATAGGCGTCACTATCTGGATTGTAGACATCGGCATCGCTGAATAAAATGTCAAATACGATGGCTTTAGGATGCTGCGCTTCAATATTCTCTACAAACTCGCCAAATACCTGACGCGGCCAAGGCCAGCGACCATACTCTTTTGACATCGCGCTTAATGAAGCCTCATTGATGTCGACAATGACAATATCATTGTCTGCTTTGGGCACGATAATCCGGTTTTTTACCATCATGTCAAAAGCACGGTCGCGCATGTTTTCACCAACATGAAACACGGTGGCATCAAGCAATACTAGCGCTGTGAGCAACACGCTCAGATACAGGTAAAAATTATTCTGCAACTTGCGCGTCAAGCTGGCTAGCCACAGATTAATAAGTAGTATAAGTTTGGTCATTCATGTTCAACATTGTGCCGATAAGCTTAAAATCATAAATGTATTTATGCTGAATTGGGGATTTGTTCTATTGAAAAGCTGGAAATAATTTGGATGCTTATGCTTGATTCATTCAAATTAGAGTCTTTTGTTGATGTAGTTAACTACAAATTGGCTGGTCATTTGCTACTTTACAATATGGTGCGTGCTAGAAGTGCGTGCTGGAAGTGAGTACTTTCACAAATTTGATGGCTCAAGTCTTAAAGGTTCTCAGTCAGGTATAATCTAGTCTTATGATACAAACCATTACTTTACTCGTTGCTGTTGCCATTTTATTTATTATGCTATGGCAGATTTTTCGTGTCAGTCAGCAAGAAAAGTCCAGTGTAGATTTGCAGCAGGTGATGTCGCAGCAGCTTGAAGATAAGCACAGAGCAATGTTGCTGGATTTTAACGATGGCTTAAATAAACTGGGTGATCGCTTAAGCGCATCTTCAAATGACATTAGTGATCGTTTGCGAGTGAGCGTTGCCGCAGAGTTACAGGCAACACGTGATGCGATGCAGGCCTTGCAGTTGGCGCAAAATACTAACTTGTCATTAACGCGTGAAACCGTACTGGAGAAATTGCATACGACGTTGGCAGAGCAAGGCAAAGCTGAGCAAGAGTTGATTCAATCCACCATGCGCAATGCCACGTTGCAGTTAACCGCCAGTATTGAGGCGTTGACTAAAGCGGTGGATGGTCGTCTGGAACAAATCGGTGGTAAGGTTTCTGAACGTCTGGATGAAGGCTTCAAAAAGACCAATCAAACTTTTGTTGATGTCATGGCGCGGCTTGCCACGATTGATGAAGCGCAGAAGAAAATCGACGGTTTAACGACCAATGTCGTGAGCTTGCAAGAATTACTTGGCGACAAACGTTCGCGCGGGGCTTTTGGTGAGGTGCAGCTAGAGGCGCTGGTGCGTAATGTATTGCCGGTGAACTCGTTCGCTATGCAGTACTCTTTCCCAAATGGCACGCGTGCTGACTGCGCTTTATTTTTGCCTGATCCTACAGGCACTGTGGCGGTGGACAGTAAATTTCCACTTGAAAACTATCATCGTATGTTCGACAGTAAGTTGAGTGAAGTTGAGCAATTGGCGGCTGAAAAACAATTCAAATTAGATGTTAAAAAACATGTGGATGACATTGCCAACAAGTACATTATTTCCAATATCACGTCTGACGGTGCGGTGATGTTTATTCCGGCGGAAGCGGTGTTTGCTGAGTTGCATGCGTACCATGCGGATGTGATTGAATATGCCATGAATAAGCGCGTATGGGTAGTGTCGCCAACCACGCTGATGGCGGTTTTAAACACTGCACGCGCTGTGCTGAAAGATGTTGAAACTCGCAAACAAGTACATGTGATTAAAGAAGAGCTGGGCAAGCTCAGTAAAGACTTTGGCCGATTTGATGTGCGTATGAAAAAATTGGCGGATAATATTCGCCAAGCACATGAAAATGCGCAGGAAGTACATATTAGCAGTCAAAAAATATCCAACCGTTTTGCGCAGATCGAACGTGTCGAGCTGGCTAAAAATCCAGCTGATTTACTCGATATCATTGATGATATCGGTCTTGATGATGATGTGCTACCCAATAAAAAAGAAAGTTAACTTCGTTATTACTTTATGAAAATTAAATTATTTTATTTCGCGAGACTCAAAGAAACGCTCAAGTACTCTACTGAGGATTTGGACTTGCCAGCAGACGTGGTGACTATTCTGAAGCTCAAAGCTTTTCTGGCTAAACGCGGTGATGTCTGGGGTGAAATGCTGATGGGCAAGCTCAAGGTTCGCGCGGCGATTAATCATGAGCTGGTTGATGATAAAGCTGCTATTGCCGATGGCGATGAGGTGGCATTTTTCCCGCCAGTGACGGGTGGGTAATTTCTAGTTTAATCATGACCGTACGCGTTCAAACTGAAGACTTTGATGTAGGCTTTGAAATCAGCCAACTTCGCAAGATGCGCAAAGATACGGGTGCGGTCGTTAGTTTCGTCGGGCAGGTACGTGACTTGAATGAAGGTGACAGCGTATCGCAACTTACCTTGGAGCATTATCCAGGTATGACCGAAAGGTCGTTGTCGCTAATTATTGGTCAAGCTAAAAGCCGTTGGGATATTTTTGATGCGCTGATTATTCACCGTGTAGGCACACTTGAGCCAACCGACCAGATTGTCCTTGTTGCTGTGAGCGGTGCGCACCGTGGCGAAGCATTCAAGGCGTGTGAGTTCATCATGGATTACTTAAAAACTGAGGCGCCTTTTTGGAAAAAAGAAGTGACTCAATCAGGCGAACGTTGGGTAGAAGCAAAACAGACGGATGATGCCGCACGCGAGCGTTGGACAACGACTCATGAGTCTATTGAGTAGTAAGCGCTACTTTTAAATCTGTACATTTCAAATTAATTATCAAAATAAACGAATAAGACAATATGTCAAAAAACCTTACTTCTCAGCAGTTAACGCATCATATTTCTGCACAGCAATTCAATTTTGCAGATACTTCTGAGCTCATTGGTGCCGATAATCTTAGCGCTCAACATCAGGCGTGGATAGCACAGTCTGAAGCTAAAAAGGCGGCTGAATTTGGGTTGAATCTTCATCAGGCTGGTTTTAATCTATTGGTGCTAGGCGAACCAGGCACTGGACGTACAACGCTGATGATGAGCGCCATGCATGAGGCTGCCGCCAAGCAACTTGCAGCGAATGATTTAGTGGCTTTGTATCAGTTTGATGCTAATGGCAAGCCCTTGTTTTTGAAGTTGCCAGCAGGCGCTGGAACGCAATTGAAGCAAGCCTTAGATGTATTTATTCGTAATCTAGCCAAAGATTTGGCTGTGTTACTCGATGCGAAAGTGCAGCAAAACTCACTCACACCGATCCAGATCTTTTTGGAGGCGCAATTAAGCATGGTAAAAGCCAGCATTACGCTGATTGAGCCAGACAAAATTCCTGCACATTACTTTGAGTTAATGCAGCGCGATATTTTAGAGTTTTTGGAAGCATGGCAGCCGAATTCCAGCGGAGATGGTGACAATAATCTGGAAGCTTTACTTAACGAGAGTTTCTTTGGGCGCTATCGTGTGAATGTGCTGGTCGAGCATCATGCAACTCAGAATGCGCCAGTGCTGTACGACAATGACCCTAGTTTACACTCATTATTCGGCGGCATAGAAGGCGCTGGTGAGGCTAGTACTACGCCTGACTTTATGCGGCTACGTGCTGGTAATTTGTTACGTGCCGATGGCGGTACTTTGCTGCTGCACTTGCGTGATATTTTGGCAGATGAACAAAACGGAACGCAAATTCTAGAAAAACTGCATCGTTTCTTGCGCAATGGTACTTTGCAAATTGAAGACTTAAGTAGCAGCAGCAGTCAAGGCAGTAGTTTTGTGAGTGCGCAAGCTGCAATTGATGTGTCAGTCAAGTTGGTGCTAGTGACCACGCGTGAAGACTACTATGCGTTACTTGAAGAAACGCCTGATTTTTTCAGTTATTTTCCAATCAAGATCGAATTTGCAGAAAAGGTAAAAGCTAACGCAGAAAACTATGCAGCTTATGCGGCCTTTATTGCCCAAAAGTGTTTGCAATATCACTGCCATCATTTTAATGTGGAGGCTGTGATAGCGTTGCTGCAAGCCATGCACAGAGTTGAAGAGGATCAAACCCGATTAAGTACGCAATTCTCTGTGCTGGAGAAGTTGATGCTGGAAAGTTCTGCTGCCGCAGATTTACGTGGTGTGTCTATCGTCACTATTGAAGATGTTAAAACAGCAATTAATAGAAGATATGCACGGCATAGCTATATTGAAGGGCATATGCGTGATTCGATCATTGATAATGAGTTAATGATTGCTGTGCAGGGTGCTGTGGTCGGTCAAATAAATGGTCTGACGCATATCGATTTGGCTGACGCCAGTTTTGGCTCGCCAGTGCGTATTTCAGCGAATTGCTATGCAGGGCGTCGTGATGTGTTGACGATTGATCGTGAAGTATCAATGAGTGGTCCAACGCATGATAAGGGGGTGATGATCTTACAAAGCTGGTTACATGCTAACTTTGCACAATTGAACCCTTTGAATGTCACGGCTTCCCTAGTGTTTGAGCAAGAATACGGTGGTGTGGATGGCGACTCCGCATCATGCGCAGAGTTGTTTGTCTTGTTATCTTCACTCTCAAAATTACCCATTAAGCAAGGCATTGCCGTTACAGGCGCGCTGAATCAGCATGGTGAAGTGTTGCCAGTTGGCGGGTTGAATGAAAAAATTGAAGGTTACTTTAGAGTGTGTAAAGACATAGGGCTGGATGGTAAGCAGGGTGTGCTGATTCCAGAGCGTAATATGCGTCATTTGATGTTGGTTGATGAGGTGGTTGAAGCTGTAGCCAATGGCCAGTTTCATATCACTACGATGAGTAATGTGGCCGAAGGCATTTTGCATTTGACTGGACATAGCTTGGATGAAGTGAACCGTTTGGCTGAAGTAACATTACGTTCGTATAAAGTGGTGATGGAGCAAAATTTACCGCAGAGCTTTTTGATTAAACAGTGATTCAAAGTAAACCGTAGCGAACAGTATTTAAGATTATGAGTGAAGTAGATATAAAGTGCAGGTTAGATAAATGGCTATGGGCTGCACGTTTTTTTAAAACACGCAGCTTGGCGACTGCTGCAATTGAAACAGGTAAAGTGCATGTGGATGGTGATCGAGCTAAGCCTGCCAAAGAAGTGCATGCTGGGCAAGTAATTCACATTCGTAATCGGGACTTTGAGATTGAGGTCAGTGTGCAGGCCTTATCAAATATCCGTAAAGGTGCACCAGAAGCAGCACTTTTATACACGGAAACGCAAGCGAGCATCAGTAAACGTGAGAATGCTAAAGCCACAGGTGAGGGTGAACATGCCCTTCGTGACCGTGGGGCAGGGCGGCCTACAAAGCGGCAGTTGCGAGACATTAAAAAGTTTACTGGAAGTGCGTATTGAGATTGAAAAACATGCGGATTTAATGATCCCTATTGCAGCTAATGATATAGCTCAGTCGATTGCCCTTGTAAAAGTCGTCGGTTAGTTATGATCTATAAGCACGTTGGATTGCAATCATTTGACTGGAGTTCAGTGTGTTTATCAGAGTCTGCAATTCTTTTGCCTATATTAAGAAGTGAGTTGATGTGATGAAGAAGATTACCAAAGCGGTTTTTCCTGTAGCGGGTCTGGGTACGCGTTTTTTGCCTGCAACCAAGGCTAGCCCGAAAGAAATGCTCCCCATTGTAGATAAACCGCTTATTCAATATGCTGTTGAAGAGGCGATTGCTGCTGGTGCTACGGAGCTTATTTTTATTACAGGTAAAAATAAGCGTTCTATCGAAGATCATTTTGATAAAGCTTATGAGTTAGAAACTGAACTTGCCGCCAAACAAAAGACAGAAATTCTGGATGCCTTGCATGAAATTTTGCCTAAAGGTGTGTCATGTATCTATATTCGTCAGCCTGAAGCGCTGGGGCTAGGTCATGCAGTATTGTGTGCAAAGCCTGTCATTGGAAACGAGGCGTTTGCGGTTATTCTTGCCGATGATCTGATTGATGCTGAGGTGCCTGCAATGCGCCAAATGGTAGATCTTTATCAGCAATACGGACATTCAATTTTGGGTGTAGAAGATGTTTCGCCTGAAGATACTGCAAGTTACGGTATTGTGGATGCTGAGCCCTTGACGCCTACCGTATTGAAAATCAACCATATTGTAGAAAAGCCGCAACCACAGGATGCACCTTCTACGCTTGCGGTGGTTGGTCGCTATATTCTTACGCCACAAATATTTGATTGTCTGGAAAATTTGCAGCCTGGTAAGGGTGGCGAAATTCAGCTTACGGATGGTATCGCGCAACTTTTGAAACAAGAAACGATTTTAAGCTATCGATTTGCAGGTAAGCGTTTTGATTGTGGTAGCAAGCTTGGCTTTATGCAGGCTAATGTTGAATATGCATTGAAACATCCAGAAATTGGCAGTGAATTTACAAAGTATTTAACACAGAGAAATAGTAATTAAGACAGAATCGAGAATATATTGCACACCGCTAATCCACAACAATTGCTTGAGCAAGCGCAGCTCATTCACACTTCAGAAGCTGTTGAGGCTGCAATTACCCGATTGAGTCACGAGCTCACGGAGGCGCTTGCAGATGCGTGCCCCATCATTATCTGTGTAATGGGCGGTGGTATTGTCTTTGCTGGTCAATTGTTAACACAGCTAAAGTTTGCTTTAGAAGTAGACTATGTGCATGCGAGCCGCTATCAAAATAAAACCGTTGGGAAAACACTTACTTGGAAAGCGCTACCTAAGCTTGATTTGACTAATCGCACCGTGTTGCTGGTGGATGATATTTTAGATGAAGGTATAACTTTGTTGGCAATTCAAGAAAAGTGTCTGGAGTTAGGTGCAAAAAAAGTATTATCAGCCGTGTTGATTGAAAAGCAGCTTGATCATGTTAAGCCGATTACAGCTGATTTTGTCGGGTTAGAGGTGCCTAACCGCTATGTATTTGGTTACGGGATGGATGCTTATGGCTGGTGGCGAAATCTTTCAGCTATTTATGCGTTACCATCATAAATACGTACCGCTACTAAAGGCATGTTAAAATGATTTAGGTTTTTGAATCATTAAAGTTTCATCGCGGCGTGAGCCGCATTTTTGTTTGAGTTTAATCCTTGTATTTACCCTAGTAACTAATTTAATAATGACTAATTTAGCCCCAGATCATATTCGTGCCATAGCGCCATATCAAGGCGGTAAGCCAATCACAGAGCTTGCCCGTGAGATGGGTCTGCAAGTGGAAGAGATTGTTAAGCTTGCTTCAAATGAAAATCCTTTAGGCATTAGCCCTAAGGCTGAGTATGCGATACAAGAAGCCTTGCTGGATATTGCACGCTATCCAGATGGCAACAGCTTTGCTTTGCGGGATGCGGTTAGTCATAAATTCAATGTTGCACCTAATCAGATTGTGTTTGGCAATGGCTCAAACGACATTTTAGAGTTGGCTGCACGTGCATTTTTAATCGCAGGCTGTGAAACGATTTATTCGCAACACGCTTTTGCCGTTTATCCATTAGTGACGCAGGCGATGGGAGCAACAGGGGTTGTTGTGCCAGCGAAAAACTTTGGACATGATCTAAGCGCAATGCTTTCCGCTATCAGCGTAAAAACACGCATGATCTTTATTGCAAACCCTAATAACCCGACTGGTACGCTGTTGGGCAAAGATGAATTGTTCGATTTTCTAAAGCAAGTGCCAAGTAATGTGCTGGTGGTGTTGGATGAAGCTTATGATGAGTATTTGTCTGCGGAACATAAGTCTGAAGCTATTAGCTGGTTAAGTGAGTTTGATAATCTGATTATTTCGCGCACTTTTTCTAAGGCCTACGGTCTAGCAGGTCTGCGTGTGGGTTTTGGTTTATGTCATCCTGAAGTTGCGGATATGATGAACCGTGTGCGGCAGCCGTTTAACGTCAATAGTCTTGCGCAGGCTGCTGCTGTGGCAACGCTTGCTGATGATGACTTTGTGGCACGCAGCTATGCCCTTAACCAAGCCGGTATGCTGCAGTTAACGCAAGGCTTGCAGAAATTGGGTTTGGAATACATTCCATCATTTGCAAATTTTATTAGTATCAGAGTGGGTAACGCCACTGATTATTACCGAAAATTACTTGAAAATGGCGTGATTGTGCGGCCTGTCGCCAATTATGAAATGCCAGAATACTTAAGAGTAAGCATAGGATTATTTGCTGAAAATGCAAAATTTTTGGCGGTGTTAGAAAAAATTATGAAGGAAATTGCATGATTATTGTAATGAGCAATACGGCTGATGAGGCGCAAATTGAAGCGGTTATCAAGCAGATCAAAAAACAAGGTTTAGATGCCAATATTTCACGCGGTACAGAGCGCACAGTGATTGGTGCAATTGGTGACGAGCGCAAACTAGATGGTGAGTTGCTTGAAGCCCTGCCAGGCGTTGAGCAGGCGCTGCATATTGTTAAGCCTTATAAAATTGTTGCGCGCGAATGGCACAAAGAAGATACCGTTATTAATATCAGCGGTGTTCCATTAGGCGGCAAGGAAATTCAAATTATCGCAGGCCCATGTTCGGTAGAAACGCCTGAGCAAATGGCGCTATCAGCACAAGCAGTGAAGGATGCTGGTTGCCGCTTAATGCGTGGTGGTGCGTTTAAACCTCGCTCTAGCCCATACACTTTCCAAGGTACAGGTTATGAAGGTCTTGCCATGCTGCGTGAAGCAGCTGACAAGCAGGGCTTGCCGATTGTGACGGAGTTGCTTGATATTCGTCATTTAGATAAGTTCATGGAGTACGGTGTTGATGTAATCCAAATCGGCACACGTAGTATGCAGAACTTCGAGTTGCTAAAAGAAGTCGGTAAAACCAATGTTCCGATTATTTTGAAGCGCGGTATGTCAGCTACGATTTCAGAATGGTTAATGGCGGCAGAATACATTGCAGCTAGTGGTAACCATAATATTATTTTCTGTGAGCGCGGCATTCGTAGTTTTGAAACTTACTACCGAAATGTGATGGATGTCACAGCGATTCCTGTACTAAAAAAAGCAACGCATTTGCCTGTGATTGTTGATCCATCACACGCTGGCGGTAAAGCTTGGATGGTGCCGGCATTGTCACGCGCGGCCATTGCGGCTGGTGCAGATGGTTTGTTGGTTGAAGCGCACCCTGTACCTTGTGAGGCTTGGTGTGATGCTGATCAGGCTTTAAACCCTACTGAGTTGGTTGACCTGATGGGTCAGTTGCGGGGCATTGCTAAAGTCATCGGTCGCGAGATTCAGTAGTATTTATTGGTAAGAATGATCACTGGATTGCAGGGTGAGAGATGGGGTTAGTAAAAAATCCTGCACCGTACTGCAATTAAGTGGTCAAAGTATTGTAAAATTGCATTTGGCGGGCCTCCCCGCATTGTGAAGTAGCCAATCTGGTCAGGTGCGGAAGCAAGCAGCCACAACTACCAAGCAAGTGCCGGGGGCAAGGCTCGCCTCCCTAATTTGCCAATACCTAGTAGTAAGTTCGTTACTCTATACGCTATGAAAGCAGGCATATTTACCTCATGAGTTTATTCTGTCCTATGAGCTATCCAGTCTTATGAGTTATCAAGTTCTAGCCCGTAAGTGGCGCCCAAAATCATTTGAAACGCTTGTCGGTCAAGACCATGTGGTACGCGCACTCACCAATGCGCTTGAACAAAACCGTTTGCACCATGCCTATTTGTTTACAGGTACGCGCGGCGTAGGTAAAACCACACTTGCCCGAATTCTAGCCAAATCATTCAATTGCGGAACGGGTATTACCGCCAAGCCCTGTGGTGTTTGCGATGCGTGTACAGAAATTGATCGCGGTCGTTTTGTTGACCTGATAGAAGTGGATGCGGCGAGTAATACGCAAGTGGATGCGATGCGTGATCTGTTGGATAACGCTCAATACGCACCAACCTCTGGCCGATTCAAAGTGTACATCATCGATGAAGTGCACATGCTGTCTAAGAGCGCGTTTAATGCGATGCTCAAAACGCTGGAAGAGCCGCCAGCGCACGTTAAATTCATTCTTGCTACAACAGACCCACAGAAGGTACCTGTAACGGTCTTATCACGCTGCTTGCAGTTTAATCTGCGCCAAATGGCTGGTACGTCAATTATTGGTCACTTGCAGAATATCCTCACGCAAGAAAATATTCCGTATGAGCCAACTGCATTGCACTTAATCTCACGTGCGGCCGATGGCAGTATGCGTGATGCCTTATCACTGACAGATCAGGCCATTGCCTATGGCGGTCAGGCAGTGAATGAGTCAGAAGTGCGAGCGATGCTAGGTGCCATTGACCAAAGTTATTTGTTTCAGTTGTTGGAAGCATTGCTTGCCAATGACGGTAGCGGTTTGATTGCACAAGCTAAAATCATGGAGGCGCGCAGTATCTCATTTGAAGCGGCACTGAATGACTTGGCGCAATTGATACATCAAGTCGCAATGGCGCAAACTGTGCCAGATAGCGTAGCGGATGACTTGCCTGAACGTGAAGCACTGCTAGCCTTGGCGCAAAAAATACCCGCAGAAACTTTGCAGCTTTATTACCAAATTGTATTGTTAGGCCGTCGTGATATTGGGCTCGCCCCTGATGAATTTGCAGGCTTTACTATGAGCTTGCTACGTATGCTGGCCTTTACGCCAAATGATGTTAACCAGAAAAATGGCGTAGTAAAAAGCACAACTGTCACACAAGTAGCCACAGAAAAGCCAGTGAATAAGTCTGCCAGCGCTGCGCTGGCTAGTGTTCTAAAGCCTGAGTCTGTTGCAACATCGCCAGTAGCCCCACAAGCGGTTATGCCGCAGTCTGTTACCCCACAAATAGAACTAGCTCAAACTGCTACACCTGCGCCAGTTGAAGTGCCAACTCATGCCGAGTTTGAAGAAGAAATCACTATTGAAGATGATGTGGCAAGTGAGTCCGCTCCTATTGATATTCCAGTGAGTGATGAGGCTGGTCAAATAGATCAAGCAGAAAGTACCGGTGTTAGCAGGTTTAATGGCAACTGGCGTGGCTTGGTTGATGAGTTGAAGCTTGGTTTGGCTAGAGCGTTAGCGCAGCATTGCGAGCTGGTAACGTATGACGCGAACAGCATTTCATTGACTGTGCCTGAGTCACAAAAACATCTGTTATTACCTAATTATCAGGAAAAACTGACAAGCGCGATTACGCAGCATTTTGATCAAAGAATAAAATTGCAATTTAGTATTGGCGGCACAGGCAATACGCCAGCCAAGCAAATTTCTCAAGAGCGGGCACACGCGCAAGCCAATGCAGAAGCTGCAATTGAGGAGGATTGTTTTGTACAGGCCTTGATTCAGGATTTTGGTGCACAGATCATTCCGAACAGTATTAAACCCATTCAATAATTTAAAAGGAACGACAAAATGATGAAAGGTGGCATGGGCAATCTAATGAAGCAAGCCCAACAAATGCAAGCAAATATGCAAAAGGCGCAAGAAGAGCTCGCCAACATTGAAGTTGAAGGTGTTGCAGCCAATGGTTTGGTTAAAGTACAAATGACATGTAAAAATGAAGTAAAACGTGTCACGTTGGACGATAGCGTAATGGATGACAAAGAAATGCTGGAAGACTTGCTGGTAATTGCATTGAAAGATGCAACGGCTAAAGTTGAAGCTACCTCATCTGCACGTATGGCTAATTTCATGCCAGCTGGTATGAAGCTGCCATTCTAGTTAAAGCATAAGTCTAGTTCTTGATGAAAAATCCGCCCGCACTTGAACAGCTCATTGATAGCCTGCGCTGCTTGCCGGGTGTCGGCCCCAAGTCTGCGCAACGTATGGCGTATTATTTGCTACAACGCGATAGAAACGGTGCCGGTAAGCTGGCGGAATCACTTGGTAATGCATTGCAAGTGGTTGACCACTGCAAGTTGTGCAACACATTTAGTGAGCAAGTAATTTGCCCGTTGTGTGCTTCAGAACAGCGCGATAAGAATCTATTGTGCGTGGTTGAAATGCCTACTGACTTGATGATGTTGGAAAATACACAAGCGTATATGGGTTTGTACTTTGTGCTCATGGGCAGATTGTCACCACTTGATGGCGTTGGTCCGAAAGAAATTCATTTAGATAGACTCATCAAACGCGCCCAAGATGGCGTAGTGCAAGAGGTGATTCTTGCTACGAATTACACTGTTGAAGGTGATGCAACAGCGCACTATATCAGCGAGTTGCTGCGCGCGCGCGGCATTAAAACTAGTCGCATTGCACGCGGCATGCCGATGGGTGGTGAGATTGAATATGTGGATAGCGGTACATTAGCGCAGGCAATGATGGAAAGGCGTAGCGTTAGTTAATCAGATCACTTGCAGCATGTAGCCGCAAGTGACATCACATAAAGCTTTCTGCTATACGTTAGTTGCACTGGTGTTCGTTAATTTTGCCATATCGTCTTCAGTCAGCCAGCGCCAATCGCCTACAGCTAAGTCATCCGGCAACTTTAACTCACCAATTTGAATGCGCTTTAACGCCTCAACACGATTGCTAATCGCTGCAACCATACGCTTCACCTGATGATATTTGCCTTCAGCGAGCGACATATGAATCACATGCTCGCTAATTCTATTGCAAGACAGCGCGGCAATCGGCGCATCTTCATCTACTAATTGCACGCCTTTGAGAATATGCTCTATTTGACTGTCATCCACAGGATGCTTGCAGGTGACTTCGTAAATTTTTGGTACTTTATGTTTAGGTGAACTCATGCGATGGATAAACTGTCCATCGTCTGAAATCAGAATCAAGCCTGTGGTGTCTTCATCTAGCCTGCCTATGCATTGCACATCTCTTACGACTAGTGGGTGTGGTAGCAGACTGTAAATGGTAGGGTGGTGCTGGGTTTTATGAGAGCACTCGTAATTGCTGGGTTTATGCAGCATGAGGTAAGATTTTTCGCGGTAGTCCCAAGCCTCACCGCGCACGGTGTAGCTTAAGTTTTCTAAATCAAACTCGGTATTCGGGTCGTCGCATGGTGCGCCGTTAACAGTGATTTCGTTATTCCAAACCATGATGCGGCACAACTTACGTGCGCCAAAACCTTGGTTATGAAGAATGCGTTCTAAGGGTAGTTTTTTAGCCATACGCGCATTATAGTATTGCTGAACAAATTTAGATAAAGCTTGCTGAAACATTTAAGTAGCAATATGATTAAATTCGAGTTTTTATTAGTATGCTGTACATTGAATTAAAGGTCTAAGTGATGATATTACGTATTATATTGATTTGTGCAATTGCGCTGCCTAGCTTGGCAAATGCGGAAATTTACAAGTGGAAAGACAGTGACGGTAAAATGCGCTATAGCGATGTCCCTCCGCCCTCTAATATTAAACAGGAACCTTTGTATGGTAAAAAAATCCCTAAGCCTACTGGGCGTGCGCCACTGACCGCAGTAGACGGAGATATAAACGCCAATATCAAGGATATCAATGCAACGGCAGCTAAAGATAAAGCGGCCATGGATAATGCTGCAACCAGTAAAAATAAGGCTGAAAAAGAACCTGTGAGCAAAGAGCAAGCTGCGGCTAAACGTGCAGCAGATGCCGAACAGCAAAAGAAAGCAGATGAAGCAAAGCAAGCCGAGTTAAAGATTAAACAAGAAAACTGTAAAGCATCTAAATCTAACTTGGCTACTTATACCAACGGCGGCAGAATTGCCAAAACGAATGAAAATGGTGAGCGTGAGTATTTGAGTGATGCAGATATTAATCAGGGAAAAGCTGATGCGCAAAAAGATGTTGATAAATACTGCGAGTAAAGGACATATTCTGAATAACCGTTAAATGACTTGTTAACGGTTTTTGATTTCTCTACAATGCCGTGCAACTGGTATTGTCAGCACGCCAATGTTTCATAATGGTTTATGGTAATAATTGATGAAAACATGATTTAAACATATCAAGTTTTTATAAGTTCATTACCTATCATCATATCTTTGCCCTCGTAGCTCAGTGGATAGAGCATCCCCCTCCTAAGGGGAGGGTCACACGTTCGATTCGTGTCGAGGGCACCAATATTACTCAATATAATCAATGTGTTGAATTTGTTACTAATTTCAATATTGGTTTATAATTTAACTGTGCAACCATATTGTAACTATGGGAAATTAAACTGCGAACTTTTAATCTGTTTGTCGTGGGTTCGATCCCCGCACGTCCTACCAATACAATCATTGGTTACGATAAATTCGTAACCCCTTGATCATTTCTAGTAGCCGTATAGTAGGCTAGATAAACACAATTTTTACTTACAAACCCCTCCCACGAATTTTCACCGTATGACTCCTTCTGTGTTGACGCGCATTTAAAATTGACCAGATAATCGCAGTTATGCGCGTTGAATTTTGACCAGATAAAACCAGTATCCTGCTTATTTTATGAGCAGGAGTATATGAGGTGATTACCATGGTCATGTA
>DAIDAH010000003.1 GCA_027310735.1 Methylotenera sp.
CGACGCATATTTTCAAGCAAGATCGTTAAGTGCAACTCACCACGACCTGAAACACGGAATACGTCAGCATCTTCAGTATCTTCAACACGCAACGCAACGTTTACTAAAAGCTCTTTAGTTAAACGGTCACGAATTTGACGTGAAGTCACAAACTTACCTTCTGTACCAGCTAATGGAGAAGTGTTCACCATAAAGTCCATGGTCAATGTTGGCTCATCCACGCCTAAATGTGGCAAGCCTACTGGATTTTCACGATCGCAAACTGTAAAGCCGATACCAATATCATCCAAACCAGAAATAATGACAATGTCACCTGCTTCAGCCTCTTCAACTGGCACGCGCTCTAAACCACGGAAACCAAGCACTTGGTTAATCTTACCCATAGCCACTTGTTTACTTTCATTCATTACCGTAACTGCTTGACCAGGTTTGATTCTACCGTTGGTAATACGACCAACGCCAAGACGACCCGTGTAAGTTGAATAATCAAGTGCTGAAATTTGCAATTGCAAAGGCGCACTGCTATCACCTGATGGTGGTGCTACATGACTTAAAATCGTTTCAAACAAAGCGCGCATATTGTCGCTTGGTGTTTTCATATCTAACATAGCATAGCCATTGATTGCTGATGCATATACCACAGGGAAATCCAACTGCTCATCAGTCGCACCTAAATTGGCGAACAAATCAAAAGTTTGGTTAACCACCCAGTCAGTACGTGCACCTGGACGGTCTACTTTATTAATCACTACAATTGGCTTTAAACCAAGTGCCAAAGCTTTTTTCGTTACAAAACGCGTTTGTGGCATTGGGCCTTCAACCGCATCCACTAACAGAACTACACCATCTACCATACCTAATACACGCTCAACTTCACCACCGAAGTCAGCATGGCCTGGAGTATCGACAATATTAATGTGCGTACCTTCGTAGTTCAAGGCAGTATTTTTTGCCAAGATGGTAATACCGCGTTCTTTTTCAATATCACCACTATCCATCACACGCTCAGAAACCGCTTGGTGAGATGAGAAAGTACCTGCTTGCTGTAAAAGTTTGTCCACCATGGTTGTTTTACCATGGTCAACGTGCGCGATAATTGCGATATTTCTAAGATTACGAGACATTAGTGTTGCTACCAGTTCATTGAAAGGCGGCGATTTTAACACATTAAACGCATAATTTCTTTTGATCGTTGATTTAAGTTGTTATTTAGTTTGACATTCTATTTCAAATGGTTATACTGCGCGCTTCATTCGCATTACTGCTTTATTTGTAATGCTTGAATCATTGCCCTGACCCTATTGTCGCTCGTGAACTTTTGAAGCGGCTATCAAGATCAAACTACCGATCTTTTACTGGTTAGCGGCTGTGCCCGTGCGCTGGTAAAGATTTTATTAGTTTGTTTAGATTATTTATAAGTTTTGAACATTCAATTAACTTGAAATAATTAAACTCGATATTCTCTGCGTTTATATTGCCTTTGTTCATCACGCCTCATTAATAGCGTGTGTTCAAATGATATGCCCGTATTTACTTAGCGCCCTTTTTATTGCTTATTAATTTTTAATAAGTTGTTACTTTTTGAAAGGGACTATTTTGTCTTTTGCATCATTAAATCTTGATTCAACCCTTCTTCGCGCTCTTGAAGAATCTGGCTACACTTCACCTACACCTATCCAATCACAAGCTATTCCAGTTGTGACTGAAGGCCATGACCTGATGGCATCTGCCCAAACAGGTACAGGCAAAACCGCAGCATTTATGTTGCCAGCATTAAACTTACTTGCAACCCCACACGCACTTAAAAGCCGTGGTCCACGTATTTTGGTATTAGTACCAACACGCGAACTTGCGACACAAGTAAATGAAGCTGCACGTAAATATGGTAAATACATTCGCGCCCGTACAGTAAGTATCGTGGGTGGTATGCCTTACCCACTACAAAACAAACTATTATCACAACCTCTAGATATCTTAGTCGCTACGCCAGGTCGCTTGTTAGACCATATGGAACGTGGTCGCATTGACTTATCACGTTTACAAATGTTGATTTTAGATGAAGCAGATCGCATGTTAGATATGGGCTTCTTGCCTGATGTTGAACGCATCTGTGAGCAATTATCTGCAGAACGCCAAACACTATTATTCTCAGCAACATTAGATGGCGACATTGCTCGCGTTGCTAAACAGATTCTTAAGAACCCTAAAACAATCCAAGTGGCTGCTCAACGTGAAAAACACGCAAACATCGAGCAACGTTTACATTATGTAGATGACATGACCCATAAAAACAAATTGCTTGAGCATTTGTTGATTGCACCAGAAGTGAACCAAGTGATTATTTTCACAAGCACAAAACGTCACGCTGACGTTTTGGCTGAAGATTTGTATGCTGCGGGTCACAAAACGGCTGCTTTACATGGTGATATGACACAAGGTGCACGTAACCGCACATTGACTAAATTGCGTCATGGTGATGTAAAAGTATTAGTAGCGACTGACGTTGCTGCGCGTGGTATTGACGTACAAGGCATCAGCCACGTGATCAACTACGATTTACCTAAGTTTGCTGAAGATTATGTGCACCGTATCGGTCGTACTGGCCGTGCAGGCAATTCCGGTATCGCCATTTCATTCGCGTCAAACATGGATAGACATATCCTGCGTAAAATTGAGCAATTTACTGGTAACACTATGACACCAGTTGTGATTGAAGGCTTTGAACCTAAACGCGCAATGCGCATGAACGACACTGGCACACGTGGTGATATTCGCCGTGATGGTCATAAACCTGGTCGTGGTGGCTTTAAACCACGTGATGACCGTGGTAGCTTCAGTCGTGATAACAACCGCGGCGACTCTCGCAACGAACGTCCTAGCTTCAACCGTGACAGCGAAAGTCGTGGTAACCGTGAATCAGCACCGCGCGAATCATTCGGCAACTCAAGCAGACCAGAGTTTAACCGTTCAGAACGACCAGCTGGCGATCGTCCACGTAACTTCGGCGACAGAAACGCAAATGCAGGTGCGCCTAACCGTAGCTTTGGTGACAGCGTAGCATTTGGCAAAAAACCTTTCTCACGTGATGGCGCAAGCGCTCCACGTAGCGAAGGCAACCGCGACAGCCGTGGCAACCGCCCAGATGCAAATCGTGGCGATAACCGTGTATTAGGTCAACGTTATGAAGGCCGTGCAGACGCACCACGTGGTGACCGCTCTTCAGCGCCAGCCCGCCGTGACAGTGCTCGTCCACAAAGCCGCGGTGAAGGCAGAAGCAATGCTGACCGTAACTTTGGTAACGCAAATGCTGGTAGTGGCGCTCCACGCCGTCCACGTAGCTTCGCATAAGTAGTAAATTTATAAATTGAACAGTACCCAACAAATGACAGAAACAGTAAGTTTTGACTCACTCGGCTTAGCGCCTGAACTTCTTAAAGCGCTAACTGAGTCTGGTTACACCACACCCACGCCAATTCAGTCGCAGGCCATTCCTGTGGCATTGGCTGGGGGTGACTTAATGGCAGGCGCGCAAACTGGCACAGGTAAAACTGCGGCATTTGCGCTGCCATTACTACAAAAATTACTACCACTTGCTAATAATGGCGCATCACCAGCTAAACATCCTATACGTGCCTTGATTTTAACGCCTACGCGTGAACTGGCGATACAGGTTGAAGAAAGTGTAAAGGCATATGCAAAAAATACGCCGCTACGCTCACTTGTTGTTTATGGTGGTGTCGACATTAAAACCCAAACACCACACCTTAAATCTGGTGTGGAAATCTTGGTGGCAACACCTGGCCGTTTGTTGGATCATATTGAACAAAAAACGCTACAACTCAATCAAGTTCAAATGTTAGTGCTTGATGAAGCAGATCGTATGTTGGACATGGGCTTTATGCCTGATTTGAAGAGAATTTTGGCGTTGCTACCAAAGCAACGTCAAACTTTGATGTTTTCAGCCACGTTTTCAAATGAAATTAAAAAACTCGCTGATGAGTTTTTAACAAAACCACAGCTAATCGAAGTCGCACGCAGTAATGCTACAAACGACAACGTGACACAAAAAGTCTATCAAGTTGCACAAAGCGACAAAGAGGCTTTACTGACGCAGTTATTAAAAGCTGCGGATGCAAAACAGGTGATTGTATTCACCAAAACCAAAATTACCGCCAGCCGCCTAAGCCGAAGCTTAGAGCGTGAAGGCATTGCCGCAGACGCCATTCATGGTGACAAAACCCAACAAGAGCGTATCAAGGCCTTAGATGCATTTAAAGCCGGCACTTGCACGGTATTAGTCGCCACAGACGTTGCTGCTCGCGGCTTGGATATTAGCGAATTACCAATGGTAATCAACTATGAAATTCCAAGCGCACCAGAAGATTATGTTCACCGCATTGGTCGTACAGGCCGTGCGGGTGCCTTAGGCGTTGCGATTTCATTCGTCAGCCCTGAAGAAGATAAATACATGGTGGAAATCGAAAAGCTGATTAAACGCCAAATCACTAAAGAAGTGATTGAACTTGAAAGAACTAGCCCTAGGTCACGCACTAGCAGCCATAAACCCAGCCATGCTGCGCCGTCTCAAGAAGCGGCAACCACCAAACGTATCCTGCCTAAAAAGAAAAGTACAGATCCGTGGTTCGATAAGCCTTATGAAGCTGCTATTAGTCAAAAAGAATCAACCGCGAGACCGACATCAAAAAGTAAAACACCTGTCGCAGCGTTACTTGGTGGCTTGCTCCGCAAATAAATCATCAAAATCATTACACTTCCTTTTCACTTGATTGGGAAGTGCTTACTCATCGATGCCTGAGTCTGCAAAACTATCACAGGAGTCTGCACACTAAGCGCAGTTCATCTAGAAAGTAATTCTATGATCTATAAATTCCTCTGGCTTTTCACATTGTTACTCAGCGCATGTACTGGCGTTCCTCAAGGTGTATCTACCATCAAAAGTTTTGATGCCAATCAATACTTAGGCACTTGGTATGAAATCGCCCGTCTGGATCACTCCTTTGAAAAAGACCTGCAAAATGTAATGGCTGCCTATAGCCTACGTGAAGATGGTGGCATTAGAGTCATCAACAAAGGCTTTAATCCTAAGACCAAACAATGGAAAGAGGCCGAAGGTAAAGCTTATTTTATTGATGCGCCCAATGCAGATAAAAGCAATACTGGCAGACTCAAAGTATCGTTCTTTGGCCCATTTTATGGTGCTTACAACATTATTGAATTAGACCAGCCTTACTACAACTACGTCATGTTATGCGGCCCAGATAAATCCTACTTTTGGATACTGTCACGCACACCGCAGCTTGCCTACCCGATCAAGCAACATTTAATCGCAAAAGCCAAGGAGCTTGGTTTTGAGACCGACAAGCTGATTTATGTAGAACAGTCAAATGTGCAAATAAACTACGAAGCTGGTCGCCACGTGATACATCCAGCGCCATAACCTGCCCGCACCCAAGCCCCTACATACCGGCTTAATATTTACTTAATATTATCGACACATCATCGTAATACTAAACATTTAGGCTGATACTCCTCTAAATATGGGAGGTACAGATTGATGAAACTTGGGAAAATATGGGATGTATTAGTTTGGTTAAATGGTTGGGGCGCCAGTCTCATCATCTTAGCGTTTTACACTACAGGGATTTTTTCTTAGCGCCAACTAGCCAACATCTATCCGCCAGTAATCATTCAAGGCGACCTCAATGTTTTGTGCATCACTTTACATAGTCTCATCGAGCAAAGAGCCTCGAGCAGCCTGACTAATTAGCCAGCTCCGCCCATACAATAGCTTCAGTTTGATTAATGCTGACCTCAGACAAATCTACTCCAATTTGATTGGACAAGATCACAATACGCTCATGATCAAAGGCTTCACATGCCTCAGCAAGCTCAAGATAGGGCGCATATTTTCCACTTTTATGAAGTAGTGCCTCTACTACTGAAGACGGAAGGCTCACCTGCTCAACGACTTTTTCCATAGGCATACGCAATAAGATATCTAATAACGAAAAAATGCCGGCAACAAATAATTCATCACGTTCATTCGCAGGCAATGCGTCTTTTGCACACAACTCTGCCAAACGAGCTCTAACCAATGCATTTTCCATAAGCGCAGAATCAAGCGCATTGCCAGTACCACTCGTAAAAAGCAGTAAAGTAAGCCACCGATAAAGATTATCGCGCCCGAGTATAAGTAGTGCTTGCTCAATACTACTCACCTTAGTTGCTAACCCAAACCCAGCACTATTGATATACCGCAAGACTTTAAAAGACAGCGCAGGATCCTGTTTAAACGTCTGCACAATCGTGGCGTTTTCCGCATCTTGACGAATAAGGTTTAATAAACTGAGTATCTTGATTCGCCCGGCATCCATTGCAGGCACAGCCCACTCTTCTCTACTAGAAACAAAAGTGCCTTGAAAATATTGAAATGGCAACTTCGCACTGACATGAAACTCATCCAATAGCCTGATATTCGTTGCCACAAGAAATTTCCCCATGACCTGCAAACTTATCGCATCAATACGAGATTTAATCGTCCCTAAATCACTGCTACCAATATCAATAAAAACAAACTCTGCTAGGTCTAAAAACGGTTGCAAGCTGGGCAAGGTCACATCGCCCTGAAGCCCGATACGAAAGCCTGAACTTTTGAGTATGGTAAGACGAGCAATATATGCACTACTCTGTTGCGTAAGTTCTGCAAGAGAAGTGATAACCAACACAATACCTTCTCTAGGCAATTGCTCTAAAGGTTGACGATCTAAAGAAGAAGGAGAAATAGGAATAAAAGCCAGACGATGCCCAAGCAATCGCTTCAAATCCATTCTTAATACATTACCAAGTAAGATGTCATCGTAAAGACGTTGTATAAGTTCTGAAGACTTACGTACACGTTCATTCACACTACGACTTAACGTAAAAGAATATCCTGCAACTTTTTGGGATTGATCCAGTACAGCCTCTCTACAAACAACAGAAGGAGGAATCGTATTTTCATTAAAGATACCCTCGCTATTTACCTGTAATACTTGTGACTGATTATTGATATTTTTGATCGTTGATAACTCATTAAGCTTTACAAAGGAAGGATCTACAACTTCACTAACCGACTCCTCAGCATCAAGCAACACCTGATGATTTTGACCAGTAAGAAATTGAAAAAGACGTCTCAACATGTGAATACTTTCATAATATTTATTTGCATTACCTTAGTCATTTAGCTAAAACCTCATTCATGTAAGCAAGCCATCAAGAGTAATAAACTATACTAGAGCTAGGCATAAACGTTTTAAAATACAAAAATTATTCTGAAAACAATTTTCAAATAAAAGCCTGTGGTTGATTGCAGTGAGCATTAGAATATTAGCATAAGCGCCAACTGTTACTGCCTCATAGCATTTACAATAGCTTAATCGCAGCTCTTTGCAAGAGAGATCGCACCTGACATTTATATGGAGTTACAAAAGAAATGACCGCAAAATTCTATAAAATCCCAACATTACTTACAGCAATTGTCCTGTTCGCAGGAATTTCAAGTAGCGTTTTGGCTGGAGAGTATGAAGGATCATGGCTACTGAAAGATACACATGGCGGTTCTTTCGAAGCCACACTTAACAATGACGGCACTGCTTCAGGCACTCATGGCGATGCGATGAAGCATGGCTCTTGGACGGAAACAGATCGAGCTGTGATTATCCACTGGAATACTGGATGGACGACACGTATTGCCAAGCAGGGAGATCACTATGTTAAAACTGCATTTAAGCCTGGCACGGCCCTTACAGATACGCCAACAGATACATCAACTGCAAAAAAGAAAAATTAAAGTAACAACTGACGCCTCTTCGATTGAGTGTTTATCAGATAGCGCGTAAAACCCCGTCCTTCAGGACGAGGATGTAAGCGCGAACGGCGTAGCCGTTCAATGCGGTGTTTGTTGTTGATAACATCAATGCATTCAATAATAAGGCTTTAAACTGGAAAAACAATTGCCATTTTTACCATGATCTTAAGCCTCTTGAAAGATTTTCAGACGCAATTCAGACGCAATTACACGAAGCTCTACCTGATGATTGGTGGGTTGTAATTACAGATGTCATTGGATCAACAAAGGCGATTGAAACTGGCAATTACAAAAAAGTAAATACTGTAGGCGTTGCATGCATAGCCGCTGTCACCAATGTTAATAGAAATATAGAGATTCCATTTGTATTTGGTGGCGATGGAGCTACTTTCGCTGTTCCTAACAAGCTGATTGAACAGTTAATACCAGCCTTACGGGGAGCACAAAAGCTTTCAAGTGAAAGCTTTTACCTTGTCTTGCGTATCGGGTTGGTTAGCGTTGGAACGCTGACCAAAAAGAATTTATGGGTGAATGTAGCAAAAGTACGTCTATCTCCACTCTTAAACAATGCAACCTTTTCAGGCAGAGGATGGGAGGAAGCTGAGCGTCTGGTAAAAACCCAAGATGAAATTAATGTCTTAAGGGTACATTACGAAGATGGCGTCGCTGAAGCCAATTTCGAAGGATTTGAATGCAGGTGGCAAGGTGTGCCAAGCTTTAATGGACATAAACTTTCTTTACTCGTTTCTGCCATGACGAATGATGCGAATGCCAACTTAAAAATCTATCAGGAAGTCTACGAAAAGATTAATGAAATCTATGGCACCGTAGCAAATTATCACCCCCTGCGCCCTAGCAAAATGCAACTCACACTTAACCCCCAATTACTCAGTCACGAGTTACGAGTGAGATCGAGCCAAGAAAATAGATGGAAAAAGCTAAAGTATTTCGCAAAAATGCTTTTCCAAAACCTTGCCGGTAAATATCTTTTTGCACATCACATAGATACAGAGGCCGTCAAATGGAGCCGCTATCGTGATGAGTTGGTTGAAAATACAGACTTTCGTAAATTTGATGGCATTTTACGCATGGTCATTGATGGCAACGATGCACAAACAGCAGAGCTAGAGGCTTTTTTAGCCGCTAAACATCATGCAAGACTGCTGGTATATGGCATGCACAAATCACGTGAGGCCTTAGTCACGTGTTTAGTCCAATCATATACAGGCAACCATCTACACTTTGTAGATGGTAGCGATGGTGGCTATGCAATGGCAGCGCGCGGATTAAAACAGCAGCTAATGCTATTCAAAAAAAACAATAATCAGCCAACCTACTAAGAATACTTGCGCTTATGCTCCTGCACACGTCTTGGCCGAACGGTGCGTTCTAACTGCTCACCACGGACGGTGGTAATCGGTTTAGATGAAAGTGGTTGCCATGCGGGAATCAGGCATTGCTTACTGTTGCCAATCAAATCTGCCCTACCCATTTTTTTCAAGGCCTCACGTAGCATCGGCCAGTTATTTGGATCGTGATAGCGAATAAAAGCTTTGTGTAATTTACGCACATTTCCCGCTTTAGGAATGGGCACATCATCTGAGGTTGCCGTCACTTTACGCAACGGGTTCTTGCCAGAGTGATACATGGCAGTCGCCATTGCCATTGGGGTAGGTGTAAATGTCTGTACCTGATCTAGCTTAAAGTCGTACTTTTTCAGCCACAGTGCGAGATTCAGCATATCCTCATCTGTTGTGCCCGGATGTGCGGCAATGAAGTACGGTATCAAATACTGCTTTTTACCCGCCTCCGCACTGAACTTTTCGAACATGACTTTGAATTCATCATATGCATCCATGCCTGGCTTCATCATTTTGCTGAGTACGTTTTCTTCGCTGTGTTCCGGCGCTATTTTCAAGTAACCACCAACATGATGCTGTACGAGTTCTTTGACATACTCCGGTGATTTCACTGCAAGGTCATAACGCACACCGCTGCCGATCAATATCTTCTTCACGCCTTTAATGGCGCGGGCTTTGCGATAGAGTTGAATCAAGGCGCTATGGTCTGTATTCAAGTTTTCACAAATGCCAGGATAAACGCAGCTCATCTTGCGGCAATTCGTTTCAATCGCCTCACTCTTACAAGCAATGCGATACATATTGGCAGTGGGGCCACCAAGATCAGAAATTACACCTGTGAAGCCATCCACTTTATCGCGAATTTCTTCCACTTCCTTCAAGATACTAGCCTCACTGCGGCTTTGAATAATACGGCCCTCATGCTCGGTAATGCTGCAAAACGTACAACCGCCAAAACAGCCGCGCATGATATTCACACTAAATCGAATCATCTCCCACGCAGGAATTTTTGCGTTCTTATACGCAGGATGCGGCTTACGTGCATACGGCATATCGTAAACGTAATCCATCTCTTTGGTAGTCAGTGGAATCGGCGGTGGATTCAACCACACCTCGCGGTCGCCATGCTTTTGAACTAAAGCACGCGCATTGCCGGGGTTGGCTTCCAAATGCAACACACGGGAAGCATGCGCGTATAACACTGGGTCTTGTGCTACCGCTTCATAAGCTGGCAAGCGAACAAACTGCTTGGCTCTATCCGCTTTAGGTTTACGCACGATTTCAATAGCTTTGGTACCTTCTGGTAAGTCTGACTTTGGCTTACTGTCATCTGTGGCACAACTTGCATCCGCCTTACCCATTTTCATTTCGTATGGATCTACAGGCTTATCTACAACCCCAGGACGATCCAGCTTGGTGCTCTCAATTTCACTCCAGCCTTCTGGAACACGCTTGCGTAAAAAGGCAGTGCCGCGGATATCCTGAATATCCACTATTTTTTCACCTTTGGCGAGACGATGGCTCAATTCAACCAAAGCGCGCTCAGCATTGCCATAGAGCAAAATATCAGCTTTAGAGTCCATCAACACGCTACGACGAACCTTATCACTCCAATAATCATAATGAGCAATGCGGCGCAAACTGGCTTCGATACTACCGATGACCAGCGGAACATCTGAATAGGCCTCGCGGCAGCGTTGGCTATACACCAATACGGCGCGGTCCGGTCTTTTATTAGGCGCGGCATCAGGCGTATAGGCATCATCACTACGAATTTTGCGATCGGCCGTATAGCGATTCACCATGCTATCCATATTGCCGGCAGTCACGCCAAAATACAGATTAGGCTTGCCTAATATTTTGAAAGCACTCGCATTCGCCCAATCTGGCTGTGCAATAATACCGACGCGGAAGCCTTGCGCCTCTAGCAAGCGCCCAACCAAAGCCATACCAAAACTGGGATGATCGATATAAGCATCACCCGAAATTAAAATAATATCGCAGCTATCCCAACCTAGCGCATCCATTTCGGCACGTGACATAGGCAAAATTGGCGCAGACCCAAACCGCTTCGCCCAATAAGGACGATAGCTTTGAATGGGCTTGGCGAGCATGGTTGAGTATTGTTCCAAAATATCTACTAAAAACGATTAAAGTCCGCGCATTTTACGCGCTAATGGTATGATTAAGAAGCGTTTTTTAGTAAAAATTTAGTTACATTAACCCTACATTGAGTAAGACTTAGAGTAAGTCCACACCGAATTGTTTTACCAGCAGTGCAGATAGAAAAAACATCAGCATGGTAAATATCACGCAGGTAATGAGTGTCAGCACAAATCCCCATTTTGGTAGCAAATAAGGAAACAGTAAAAACATGGGCAAGGTAGGCAACACATACCAAAATGTATAGTAAGCATGATTCGCAATTTTGCTCGTGGGCTGATGCTCAACATAAAGCCATATCAAGGTCAGTACAGTCACCATCGGCAGGGATGCAATCAGAGCGCCTAATTTGTCACTACGCTTGGCAAGCTCAGATACAAGCACGACAACGCCAGCCGTAATCAGGTATTTCAAAATAATGTATTGCATTTTCTACCTTCCACTCAATCTTGATGGTGCTACACTTCGACGTGTATTTAACAATTAAATATCAAATGATGAGTATAACCAAATGTGCATAGCGGGTTAATTTAATATGAGTCATGCCTACTATCAACTACCCAATGGCCGCGTTGCCAGCATTGACGGTAATTGCGAATTCCCATCACTTTCAGATGCGCTTCTTGAGCCGAATGGCTTAATCGCGATTGGCGGTGACTTATCACTAGCACGCCTATTAGCTGCCTACCAACAAGGCATATTCCCTTGGTTTAGTGAAGGCGAACCCATTTTATGGTGGAGCCCCAACCCACGCATGGTGTTGTATCCAAAAGAGCTTAAAATATCACGCTCACTTGGCAAGACACTTAAAAATACACCATTTGAAATAAGATTTAACACTGCGTTCCGTGCAGTGATTACAGCCTGTAGCAATACAGCTCGTGATGGTCAGCCCGGCACCTGGATTACCCAAGATATCATTGATGCCTATTGCGTATTATTTGATGCAGGCCATGCAGTTTCAGCCGAAACATGGTTAGACAACACCCTTGTCGGTGGTTGTTATGGCGTTAAAATCGGCAACATGTTTTATGGAGAAAGTATGTTTCACCATAAAACTGATGCATCAAAAGTCGCTTTTGTGAAGCTGGTTCAAAAACTTGAAAAAGAAGGCGTGGGTTTAATTGACTGCCAAATGAAAACCGCCCATCTCAATAGTCTAGGTGCACATGAAATTAGCCGAGACGACTTTAAAAAACAGTTATCAATTCTGATAAAAAGTGCATAAATATCGCAACCCCACATTGCGCAGTACATTACTTAAGTAAAACTTCAGAGCCGAGCAATTTATCGCTGGCAAGTTTAATGAACTTGCACCCGCACAAGCTTACATGCGCCCTAAAATAGAGCCTGCGCACTATTTTATGCATGCATTAGCCACAACAATCCATCTTATTCTGAATAAACACACTTTGTTAATCAACATCTAGCTTGATTAATGTTGGCACTCACATCAAACAAAAGTATTCCCTAAAGCAACACGCACCAGATCATCAATCTTAACCGTTATATTGGTAAGCTCACCAGCCACAACTGCAAACTCTCGCCCAACTTCACCAGCCCGTGCAGCAACAATCTGCGCATTGACTGATACGATGCGTGCCTGTTTCGCAATATTTTGAATACTGCTCATCAACTCATGATGCTGCCTGCGTTGAATCTGCGAATGTTGCTTAGACTCAACCTCATAGACCACAGTAATGCGGTTAAGTAGAGCGACAATCGGTGTCGCCTGCTTACCCAACTCACTGAGTAAGCCTGGTGCGGTGCGAAAGCCTGACTCGCAAGCATTTAAGGCCTCTTCCACCAGTTCAATAAATTCGCTTATTTTTCTATCACCCTCTACCTCACCAAAATAGACTAAGCGCAGATTCTCAAAGAACACTCCAGGCAACTCACTATTGCCATGCACTAATGCAGCATGACTCACTCGAAATAAATCCAGCGCCTCGCGTGCTGTTTCCAGTGCAGTTTCATGCCCCATAGTTGAAAGTACAGCATTCAATACGATACGTTGTGACAGCATGCGCTGCCGACCAGCCAGATTGATCAATGCTCCAAAGGTTTCACCACTAATAGCAGAGCTTGCTTGTTTAGCGTGACGATTGTCTTGCTGGATATGATTACTCTTTAGGTCTGCTAACAAGATATTCCCCTTATTTTTGTAAATGTCGTCAATGCTGAGTCTATTCTGCACCAGCACAAAACCATAAAACTTGCCTAAGCTCAGTTGCATATGAGCAAGTTTCATTCCATGTGATTGGACACATATCTGACAACGCTTATTACACGCTCTACAAGGTGAAATACTGATAAAAAATGGAAACTAGAATCGCGTGTACTCTAAGAAAGAATACGCCGCGATTTATATTGAATGAAGTTAAAGAAGATATTTGAAGTATGTCTAACGGGAAAATATCACCAACCAATAACTTTAGATAAACAGAGCGTTAGTATTAATTAAACACATTAGCTTAAAGCTACCGTTTCAAGATAATCAGGAACAACTACCTGCCAATGTAAACGCTCTTCAATATGAAGCCGCATGGCATCCGCCGCTACAGGCTCGCCATGTACAATAAAGGTCTTTTTAGGTGGCGCATCAAAGCCAACTAGCCAAGCTAGAATTTCAGAATAATCAGCATGTGCTGAAAGGTTGGAAATAAACTCCACCTCAGCACGCACGGGTACATACTCCCCATGAATTTTGATGCTTTCTACACCATCCAACATGGCCGCGCCACGCGTACCGGCCGCCTGGAATCCTGCAAATAGAATCGTGTTATTAACATTCGGCGCGAAAGCCTTTAAGTGATGCACAACACGCCCTCCGGAAGCCATACCACTAGCAGAAAGAATAATCATAGGGCCATGCATCTCATTCAAACGTTTAGACTCTTCAACGCTATTCACCATATGTGCAGTGCGGCATAATGCGCTGACCTGCTCTGGCGTAAGACGATGCTCACCGCGATGATGGCTGAATATTTCGGTGGCATCCACAGCCATGGGGCTATTCAGATAAACCGGAATGTTATGAGGAATTTTACCCGCTGATTTCAGTAGATGGATGTAATACAACAACTCTTGTGCCCTGCCCACGGCAAACACTGGAATCAGCACTACTCCCCTGCGCTTTACTGTTTGATTGATAATTCCAGCCAGCTTGATTTGCGGATCATCACGCTCATGCAAGCGATTACCGTAGGTAGATTCCAACACTAGATAATCCGCATGCTTGATACCTACAGGCGGCTTCATCAAAATATCATGTGGTCGGCCGATGTCTCCAGAAAAAAGAATAGAGGTTTTTTGATTGTGAATACGCACAAAAGCAGAACCCAAAATATGTCCATTAGGCGATAATTTCAACATCAATCCATCACCTAAGTCCAGCTCATGCTCATAAGCTACTGGTGCAAACAGCGCCAATGCTTTCATAGCATCTTCTTTTGTATATAAAGGCAATGCAGGATTATGCTTTGAAAAACCACGTTTATTAGCATAAGCAGCCTCTTCTTCTTGCAAGTGTGCAGAATCAGGCAAAAGAATCTCACATAAATCACGCGTAGCTTCAGAACAATATACCTTGCCAGAAAAGCCATTTTTCACCAATAGCGGCAGATAACCACTGTGATCTATATGCGCATGCGTCAACACCACAGCATCTATACTTTTCGGGTCAATAGGTAATTTTGCCCAGTTCTTCAGGCGTAGTTGCTTCAGTCCCTGAAATAATCCGCAATCGACTAAAATCCGTTGAGAGCCACTGGTGATTAAATACTTGGATCCAGTGACAGTGCCTGTTGCACCAAGAAAAGTTAACTTCATTACGCATCATCCTTTTGGATACTGACCACAGTAAATCACTTTAAATCATTGAGCCGCCAACTTGGTTTTTGCTAATGCAGGATTAGTTGCTAAGTAATTCTTAATGCCTGCCAAGATCGACGTCACCAGTTTATCTTGATACGCCTCATCGTGTAATTTTCGCTCTTCTTCAGGATTACTAATAAAAGCAGTTTCAACGAGAATAGATGGAATGTCAGGTGACTTCAGCACAGCAAAAGCGGCCTGCTCAACGTGGTTTTTGTGCAATGTATTGATTTCGCCTATATGCCCTAATACGGCTTTACCTAATTTCAAGCTATCGTTGATAGTCGCCGTTTGAGACAAGTCCAAGAGCGTTCTGGCTAAGATAGGATCCTTAATATTCAGGCTAACACCACCAATTAAATCTGACTCATTTTCCTTTTTAGCCAAATATCTTGCACTTGCGCTAGTTGCACCTTTTTCTGAAAGTGCAAATACGGATGAGCCACGCGCTGATGGGCTAGTAAAAGCATCAGCATGAATAGACACAAACAAATCGGCCTGAAGTTTGCGTGCTTTAACCACACGCCCGTGTAACGGAATAAAATAATCATCATCTCGCGTGAGCACCGCACGCATATTGGGTTCTGCATCAATTTTCGCTCTAAGCCTTTTAACAATCATGAGCGTGATATCTTTTTCATTACTGCCATTAGCGCCTCGCGCTCCAGGGTCCTCACCACCATGACCGGCATCTAATGCAATCGTAATTCTACGCATCCCATTGTTAACGTCAGTATTGGTAAAGCTATTCTTTTTACTACCGCCCTTTGCGGCTTCTTGAGAGCCATCCTGATTATCAGGCATCGCACTTTCTTCAGCCGCGTCATTTGCTACGCCGGCGAGTTTCGGTGATCGTGTAATCTCCGCAGACTTAACACCCTCTTCATCTGCTACTTCGCTCACGGATGGCGAGGCTTGCGTCGGCAATGGCTCTATCATTGCTGAATTGCCACTTGCGTTACTTTTGATTGAATTGCTATTGGCAGGCTCCGCATCGGTAGAAGCAGTCGTTATCGGGCCATCATGCTGCGCCAACATGGCCATCAATGGGTCTTTAAGCGGATAAATATCCAGCACTAAGCGGTATTTATAATCTCCTGCTGGAGGTAGCCTGAACATAGTCGGCGTCACCTCTGCTTTCAAATCAACAACGACTCGCACAACATCTGGCTTAAATCTGCCAACGCGGACTTGCTTAACGTAAGGATCCGTTGCAGAGATTTTGTCACCTAGAGACTTCAGCAACGAATTGAGCTCAATATTATCGATATCAATCACAATTCGATCTGGATTTTTAATGACCGTCATTTTATAAACAAGGGCATTACTCGCTTCCAGCGTTATGCGCGTGTAATCTTCCGACGGCCAGACTCGCACAGCAGTCACTGAGTTATTTTCAGCATAAACGTTACCGACAAAACCTAACAAGAAACATAAACTCAGGAAAAGAGTACTTAAAAATCTAATCATAATAAAATAACTTTCGTTTTCATCTCTACCAAGCATTGTTGCCCTAGCGCAGAATGCGCTGAGACATTAAGACTACGGCCTGAATTTTTCAAACTGAATGCAATGTTAATATCTGGTGTAGGTAAAACATTTTCAGCTTTTTCTGGCCATTCAATCAAGCATACACTTTGTGCATTGAAATAATCTCTAAAGCCTGCGGCATCCCATTCTTCTTCATCATTAAAACGATACAAGTCGAAATGATATAAAGTGAAACTAGCCGTTTCATTTGATATTTCATACGACTCTACCAAGGTGTAAGTCGGGCTTTTCACCTTGCCAGCATAACCTAAGGCATGTACTAGGCCGCGTACTAAAGTCGTTTTACCCGCACCTAAATCGCCATGCAGATAAATCGTCAAATTCGGCTGCATGGTCTTCGCCATCACCTTGCCAAAATCAAGCGTGGCAGCTTCATCAGCCAAATCAAGTGTAAAATTATTATCCATGAGCAATTCCAAAGATTTCAATCAACCCGACTTTACCAAACTGAGCACCGATATCAAGCGCTGGGGGTTGGAATTGGGCTTCGATCAAATCGGTATCACAGACACCGATTTGCAGGCCGCTGAAACTAATCATCAAACATGGATTGCTAAAAATTTTCATGGTGATATGGATTATATGGCAAAACACGGGGTGAAACGAACACAACCCGCTGAATTGGTGCCAAATACCACCTGCATTATTTCTGCACGGCTGGATTACTTTCCACCAGATGCAGCAGATAGTAAAACTACTCTGCAAGATAACACCAAAGCTTATATTTCACGCTATGCATTGGGGCGGGATTATCACAAAGTCATGCGCAAGAAATTACAAAAACTTTGCGATAAAATTCAACTGGAGCTGGTTAATTATCCATCAAAATCTTTTGAATATCGAGTCTTCACTGATAGTGCACCTGTGCTGGAAGTCGCCCTAGCCGAGAAGTCAGGCTTAGGCTGGCGTGGGAAACATACCTTGCTCATCAACAAAGACCGCGGCTCATGGTTCTTTATAGGTGAAATTTACACCAACTTACCTCTAATTATAGATGAACCTACGTCCAACCACTGCGGCTCATGCACCAACTGCATAGACGTATGCCCAACGCAGGCCATCGTAGCGCCCTACGAAGTGGATGCCAGACGCTGCATATCATACTTAACCATTGAGCTAAAAGGTAGCATTCCAGTTGAGCTCCGACCGCTTATTGGCAACCGTGTTTATGGCTGCGATGATTGCCAGCTATTTTGCCCATGGAATAAGTTTGCTGAAATCGCCACAACACCAGATTTTGCAGTTAAAAATGGGCTAGATAATATTAGTTTAGTTGATTGTTTTTATTGGTCAGAAGAACAATTCAAAACCAACTTAGCAGGCAGCCCCATCTATCGCATCGGTTATCATCAATGGCTACGCAACATTGCTGTTGGCTTGGGCAACGCAGCCACTACCCCCAAAATAGTTGCCGCATTACAAAGCCGAGTGAACGATAACTCTGAATTGCTACAAGAACATGTTAAGTGGGCGCTTAAACAGCATAAAGTAGGCTAAAACTAAACTATGTTACTTAATTTGTGAATAAATAACCCTAGTAGTAAAATAGCTAACTGGAACTACAGCGCAACAATCCATTGCAAAGTGCAAACATGCTCTCCCAAAACTCTCAGCAGTTAAAACATAAAACCATTACCTACACATCCAAGTGTTTTTTAGCTATCGCTGTCATTATCATTGGCTTCGCTACTTACTATTATCAATCTGAAAAAACCACTGAATATACAACGCATAGTATTGATGAGCTTTCAACAGTAAAACATGAGGCAGTCATTGCCAAGATTAGGTTGAAAGAGGTTTGGCGCGATGTCATTCTCACTGCCAAGGAACCAAAGTTCGAACAGATCATAAATCACCCTAAACTCGACAAGCTTGATAATTTAAAAGATTTAGAAGAAAAGCTGAGTGACTTAGCCACAGTTAAACAAGATTACGAGCAAATTCGCTGGATAGACGAAACAGGCATGGAGCGCATCAGAGTAAACTTCAAAAATAATACTGCGAGCGTTACACCAAATTCAGAACTACAAGATAAGTCAGACCGTTACTACTTTAAAGATACGATGAAGTTCGATATTGGCGAGGTCTACGCATCGCCTTTAGACCTAAATATTGAGCATAATGCGATTGAGGTTCCCTACAAACCCACCATTCGTTTCGCTACGCCAGTTGCCGACCAACATGGCAACAAAAAGGGCATTATTATCATCAACTTCATTGGTCAAAAATTTCTCAATGAAGTTGTAGCCGCTATAGACACGCATATCAACCACACTATGTTACTAAACCGTAACGGCTACTATCTGGTAAGTGAACATGCTAAAAATAATTGGGGATTCATGTTTAATCGCGATGACCTAACCCTTGCAAAATCGAACCCAAAGGCATGGGCACGCATCAACCTAAGCGACCGTGGGCAATTCTTAGATGAAGATGGTTTATGGACGTTTCGTACTGTATACCCAGCCCCCTACAAACAACAGTCAGCACAAAGTAAATTACAGTCAGCAGAATATAAATGGAAGATCGTATCCAGACTGCCGACTCAGGAGCTATACAAAAACTCGACTAAACTTGGTACGCTCTTAATTTACGTGGTAACGGTATTGCTTAGTCTCTTATTTTGGTTTTGCTGGAGACTTGGCCGCTATCAAGCAGAGAACGCTTTTTATGCAATTCAGCAGAAAATTGCTGCCACCGTTTTCGAATCTCAAGAAGGCATGATGGTGACCGATGCTAATAAAGTGATTTTGCGCGTGAACAGTGCTTTCACAAAGATTACAGGTTTTAGCGCTGAAGATAGTATCGGCAAAACACCCAGCATAGTGAACTCTGGTAGACAAGATGCAACTTTCTACACAGCCATGTGGCAAAGCATCAACAACACAGGGGCATGGGAAGGCGAAATTTGGAATAAGCGCAAGAGTGGTGAAATCTATCCCGAACATCGCACTATTACTGCCATCAAAGATAACGCAGGCATTGTGACTAACTATGTCACCACATTTACAGATATCACGTTGAGCAAAGCGGCCTCAGATAAAATTAAGAATCTTGCTTTTTACGATACACTCACCCACCTTGCCAACCGCCGATTATTGATAGATAGACTGAATCAAACACTCTCGCTCTGCAAACGCAATCACAAACATGCTGCACTGATGTTTTTGGATTTGGACAACTTTAAACCACTCAATGACACGCATGGCCACATGGTTGGGGATTTGCTCCTCATAGAAGTCGCACGCAGACTTGAAAGCTGTGTACGAGAGGTTGATACTGTAGCTCGTTTTGGTGGTGACGAATTTGTCGTCATGTTAAGTGAGTTAGATGTAGACAGAACTACTTCACTCACAGAAGCAAAAGTCGTGGCAGAAAAAATACGTACCGAGCTATCTAAACCTTACCTATTAACCATTATGCATGACCATCAGCCCGACTCCATTATTGAGCACACCTGTACATGTAGTATTGGTGTTGTCATATTTGATGGTAGTGAAAATAGTCAAGAAGCATTAACGGAACGAGCCGATAACGCTATGTATGATGCAAAACAAGCTGGGCGCAATCAGGTTAGGTTCTATGATAAACAAGTTTAAGCGACCACTTTTGACCAAAGGTTAACCTTATTTAAAAAACTGACCATCTCGAGCTTTACGATGAGCAAGTCCAAGTGACGATGTTTAAGAGCGGACAAGCGATAACCAAGTACCCCTCAGTCAGTTAGACGCAAACACTACATTGACTTAAACGCCTTCCGCTGCGCCAACATCGCCGCGCCAATAATGCCAGCTTGATCACCCATAGTAGAAATACTGACATTGACTTTGCCGCGTAGCGTAGGTATCAAATCCTGTTCCAGTTGTACTTGGAATGCTTTCGCCATGTGCACCCAACCAGCACTCATACCGCCACCGATCACGACATCAGTGACATCTATCACTTTAAGAATATGTGCCAGAGCTTGTGCAAGCGATGACCCTGCCAAACAATAGGCTTCAATAGCGGCCGAATCCCCTGCTTTAGCATGTATAGCAATCTCGTGAGCTGTGTATTGTTTCCCAGTTAATTTAGCATAACTGATGGCAACACCGCTCGCAGAAGCATATTGCTCCATACATCCATAATTACCACAACCACATGGCCTAGCGTCTGCATGTAGTGATTGAGGTCTGACAATAATATGGCCAACCTCCATCGCAACGCCATGCTGCCCTTGAAATGGTTGACCATTCAAAATCAAACCACCACCAACACCAGTGCCGAGCCCTAAGTACAGCATGTTTCTGGATTTAGTCACATTTGCAGCGAATTCACCATAAGCTGCAGCAAGTGCGTCGTTTTCAGTGATGACTGGTAAAGCAACTAATTGGCTTAAATCAGCACTTAAATCAACATAACTTAAACCTGGCAAGTTAGGGGATTGTGAGATTTTCTGTGTATTTGGATCAATAAATCCCGGAAAACCAATGCCTATGGAAGAAATATCTGGATACTTATTTCTGACGCTCTCAATTGCAGCAGCAATCGTTGTTAAAATAGCTTGCCAAGCCTGCTCTGGTGCATGTGGATGTGATTTACATAACCCAGAAAAATCTGCATGAAATCGCATTTCTTCCAACAAGCGTACGGTATCATTCTGCACACGATATTCCACAACCCCTAAACGCAGATTCGTGCCACCTACGTCAACCCCAATAAGCAGACTCATGTTATGAGCGACGTCCTGAGCTCGCAATAATATCAGCGATTGTTTTTTGCTGCTCAGGCTGAAGTTCTTGCCAATTGAAACGCCAAAGCCAATTTCCTGTTGATGTGCCAGGCATATTCATTCTGTGGTTTGAGTCCAGCGCCAAAACATCCTGCATAGGAATAATTGCCAATTGCGCATTTGAGGCCATGGTAAGGTCAATCAAATCATTGGGCATATTGACCTCATGCGGCGTAGATCGTGATGACTGCAAGTAAGCATGTAAATGCCCACGCTGATTCTCATCTAAACTGTTATACCAACCAACTGTTGTATCGTTATCATGCGTGCCAGTATACGCGACGCTGTTGGACTCTATGTGGTGAGGCAGGTATGGGTTATCTTCCTCGCCACCAAAAGCAAAATGCAAAATCTTCATGCCAGGTAGATTATATTGATGGCGTAAGGCATCGACCTCTGGGGTAATAATGCCTAAATCTTCTGCTATCAATGTTATTTTAGGCAAAGAGCGCATGATTGCCGCCAGCAACTCATCGCCTGGCGCGGCAACCCACTGACCATTAATCGCCGTTTCTTCGTTAGCGGGAATCTCCCATGCCGCTTGCAAACCTCTAAAATGGTCAATACGCACAATATCAAACAACTCATTTTGCGTTGCCATACGCGATATCCACCACGCATAGCCATTAGCAGCCATTGCCTCCCAGTTGTAATGTGGATTACCCCAGCGTTGCCCTGTCTCTGAGAAATAGTCTGGCGGCACACCTGCCACCACATTCATATTTTTATCACTATCCAACTTGAATAAATGTGGTTGTGCCCATACGTCAGCACTGTCGTAAGCCACGAATATAGGAATATCACCGAATAAATATACATGTTTGCTGGCTGCATAGGCTTTGAGCTCCAGCCATTGAGTAAAAAATACAAATTGCGTAAATTTAATTACAGATATTTCCTGTATAAGCTCCGCCTGGGCTTGCTCCAAAGCAATTGCATCTCGATTTTTATAGGCTTCAGGCCAGTAATTCCAACCAGCCTGATTAAACTTTTTACGCAGAGCTAAAAACAATGCAAAATCATTCAGCCACAGGCATTGCTGACTACAAAAATCTTCAAACTCTTGCCGCTGTTTTTTACCAGCTTTCTGACTAAACACCAGATATGCCTTAGCAATTAAAGGTGATTTATCTGTTGATTTACTGATGGCTAATGCGCTTAGATCATCTTTAGTTAATAGCCGCTTTGCTTCTAGTGCTTCCAAGCTTATAAAATCTGGATTACAGGCATGTGCAGACAGGCATTGATAAGGTGAGTTATCCGCATGCGGCATATTAATTGGCAATGTTTGCCAAACACTAGCTCCAATTTCATGTAAAAAATCCACAAAACGATATGCCTCAGCACCTATGTCCCCCACGTAGAACTCGCTTGGTAGTGAGCTAACGTGCAACAAAACTCCTGCACGGCGTTGACTTAATGGGGTAGTGCTGTGCAAATGTGTCATAGATTTCTACATAATAAAGAATTAAATAAGGGTCAGCGAACAATCCCGCTACAAATAAATATACTCCATGCACTTATTACCTAAACGTCTAGGCTTGTCCACGACGCATGGTGCCTGAGTTTTCTGCGTTACCGCCTCCAGCACTAATCGAAACATGTAAAGCATCCGGCACAGGTTGCTGTAACAAGGTATATAAGTTAATCAGGTTGCGTCGATAAAGCAGGTCAAAACTTGCGACGCTATCTGACGAGTTATAATCGCCAAACCACCAAAACCAGTCAGAACCTTCACAAATAGCTAATTGGTGTTCACAGGCCTTTAGCTGCTTAGCATCCAACTGACCTTTAGAAAGGACACTGTCATACGTTTTTTTAGCTTCACAGAGTAAGTCCCAAGCCAAGTTTTTATCTTTACTGCCAATCCATGTACTAAAAGTACCATACACCCAACTACCAGCTGCCACCTCTGGCAATACTGGGGCGGATAATCCCACAGTTTGTGCTGCTGGGGATTGATACATATCAACCGTGTCACTAAAAGTACTCATTTCAATATCAGGATGGTTCACCAGTGCCGCATAAAGTTCACTTAAGAAATGGTAGCCATTGTAAGGATAGTATTCCCATGCATTTTCACCATCGAGAATCACACTAACGACTTTCGAGTGTGCACTGGTATTTGAATGGTGAATATGTTCCAGCGCGTGAATAAAATCATTCACCGCATCGCGTGCATACATTCCCGAGTACTCAAAACCAATTTTATCTGAAAGGCTGTCATCTCTAAAAAAGCACAAGATATCACGCTTACCATTCGTGACTCGATATGGTTGATAGAGATATTCCATTTTATTCGAAGCATCTAACTGCGACTTATGCAAACTGTTTGCCAACACACTCTGACCTGTCGCAGCCCATTCCACGCCATACTCAGCCATTAATGATAATGCCGCATGAGAAACACCACCTTCAGCTGGCCACATACCACGTGGCACGCCACCAAAATGAGTTTTATGAAATTTATTAGCAGAGACCACATGCGCTACAGCCCGAGCATGTCCGCCTAAATACTTTTCATTCTCTGGAAGCGGTGCATCAGGCATTGCATCTAATGTAGATTTAAAATCCAGCAACAGCGGCAAAATAGGGTGGTAGTAAGGTGTAGTAGATATTTCAATCTGCTTACGATCCATTAACGCTTTATAGCGCGGAATCAAGCCTGAAACCGTTTCACCAACCACTTTAAACAACTGTTGCCTTTCCTCAAGTGTAAATAACACTCCTTTAGTCATCAACGACTGCACCACGTGATTATTGCGACGCAGGCTCTCTCCACACCAAGCCAAGTGATACCATACTAACAAGTCCGCTTTATACTGTGCATTGAGGTAATGAAATTCATCGCTATCCGCCATTGAATCCACTAGTTTATAAAGCTGGAACAAACGCTGATAATGCGGAAAAGGACTCAGCATCTTTTCATGATGACTCTTGAAACAACTTTCCACGATTAAGCGGCATTGCGTCGAGCTAATGCCATCCAAGTCCTCTTCGGCCAAAAGTGCGAGTAATGGATCACGGATTTTATTGTGTTTAAATTGAAGCGTGTAATCTTCAAGCTGCTCAAGCAGAATCGGCACAAAATTAAAAGTCACGCGTGCTTTTGGATTGGCTTCCAGATGAAACGCCATGTCACTATAGTCTTTTATGGCATGTAGATATGTCCATGGCAACACATACTCATTAGTAGCAAGGTCACGGTAATCTGGCTGATGCATATGCCAGTAGAGGTTCAGAAACAACTTTGGACGATTGGATATCACGTAAACTAACAACCTTAAAATTTATAATTAACAATAACGTACCGATTTATTCGTTGCAGACTGTTGCTACAATGTATGGAGATAGATTATCGAACCATGACCTATATAACCAATCCTAACCAATAAATCCACTATCTAGACCACTCGATACAAATCTTGCCCGAGCATATCTGGTGTCACCAGCGTAATACCTTTTTCAGACACATAAAAACGTTTAGCATCCAAAGCCAAATCCACGCCGATCTGCATGCCTTCAGGGATTACGCAACCTCTATCTATCACGGCATTTTTAAGTACGACATTACGATTCACCGTAACCTTTGGTAAGAGTACTGACCCATCAATCTGAGAGTAACTGTGCACACGCACATCTGAAAACAAAACCGAACTTACAATACACGAACCACTAATCAAACAACCGCCTGAGACCAATGAATCTACAGCTTTACCTGTCCGACCTTCATCATTAAAAACAAATTTTGCTGGTGGCAACTGCTCTTGGTAAGTCCAGATCGGCCATTTTCTATCATACAAATTAAGCTCAGGAACGACTCTTGTCAATTCCATATTAGCTTCCCAGTAAGCATCTATCGTACCGACATCTCGCCAGTAATAATTACCATTTTTAGCACCTACACAGCTCTCAGTAAAACGATGTGCCTGAATTTTATATTTCTTGATGATGTACGGAATAATATCACTACCAAAGTCGTGAGTAGATTTCGGATCCCCAGCATCACGCACTAACTGCTCATAAAGAAACTTAGCATTAAATATATAGATACCCATGCTGGCAAAAGCTTTTGTCGGATCACCTGGTATGTGCTTAGGATTAGCAGGTTTTTCTGCAAACTCAATCACTCGGTCAGTATCATCCACGGCTAAAACACCAAAACCTTTAGCGTCCTCTAAAGGCACATTAATACAAGCAACCGTCATATCTGCATTACTTTTTGCATGCGTAGCCAGCATTTGGCCATAATCCATCTTATAGATATGATCTCCCGCTAAGATTAAAACATACTCCCCTCCGCCTTCACGTAGCAAATCAATATTTTGATACACAGCATCGGCGGTCCCTTTATACCACTCCTCTGATATACGTTGCTGTGCTGGGATAATATTCACATACTCATTAAACTCTCCACGTAAAAAGCCCCAGCCACGTTGAATATGCTGAATCAAGCTTTGTGCTTTATATTGAGTGGCCACGTTAATGCGGCGAATACCAGAGTTAATGCAATTGGAGAGAGGAAAATCAATAATCCTGAATTTCCCGCCAAACTGTACGGCAGGCTTAGCGCGCCAGTCAGTAAGATTCTTTAAGCGGCTACCACGTCCACCAGCAAGAATAATGGCGACGGTGTTTTTGGTTAACGTACTAATAAAACGATCTGAATGCTGATCATGCGGCATGATGCCCTCCTGAAGTTTAATTAACGATTAATTGACTAGCCGGGCTTACTAGCTTAATTTACATACGGTACACCATTGATTACATTATAATCAGCTTAAAGCACTATAATCTAGTCTAAACACAGCGAATCACTTAAAAAAATATTTCTTAGAAAATTTACGGGGAATGTATCTTGGCAAAGCCTAAAACACCTTTAGTCACTACAGAAATAAACTCATCGACGGTAGTTGAATCTAAAGCCGTGAAATATAAAGCGCCAGCTCAGGCGCTTCAACTCATTTTAGAAGCTAGGCATCACGACCCATTCAGCTTTCTAGGACTGCACGCCATTGATGGCAACCCCAAACACGGCTATATCTATCGTGCATTTCTGCCCAATGCATCAGAAGTATCAATTAAAATCACAGAAACTTGGCACAAGCTCGAAAAAACACATATTGATGGTCTATTTGAATTACCTAGTCAAACCGCACTTAGCAAACCTTGTTTGCTGAAAATAGTAGCTGGCGGTAGCACCTACGAAACTTACGACCCTTACACTTTCACCACCAGCCTAACACAAGATGAATTGTATTTATTTGGTGAAGGACGCCTAAAAGAAGCCTACAAAACACTAGGTGCGCAATGCATCACACAAGATAACATTGCCGGTGTACGCTTTGCAGTGTGGGCGCCAAATGCCGAACGCGTAAGCGTGACAGGCAGCTTCAACAACTGGGATGGCCGTATCCATTCAATGCGAGCGCATGGCTCAAGTGGCATCTGGGATATATTCATTCCGCACTTAACAACTGCTGATACTTATAAGTTTGAAATCCGCAACCGCCATACAGGTCAAACTTTAATTAAAACCGACCCATATGGTTTTGAGTTTGAACAACGCCCAGGCACTGCAGCAAGAGTTAGCAGTAGCAAGCATCAATGGCACGATGATAAGTGGTTATCCGCCCGCAAACAGCGTGATTGGCTGCACGCCCCATTCAATTGCTATGAAGTCCATCTAGGCTCATGGAGACGCAATAAAAGAAATCATTTCTTAAATTACCGCGAGCTTGCTGAAACCTTAGTGCCTTATGTAGCGGAAATGGGTTATACCCATGTTGAACTGATGCCAATTTCCGAGCATCCTCTGACAGAATCCTGGGGCTATCAAACCACGGGTTATTTTGGTGTTACTAACAGGTTCGGCTCACCAGATGACCTGAAATTTTTAATAGATGCATTTCACCAAGCCAATATCGGTGTTATTTTAGACTGGGTTCCAGGTCACTTTCCCAAAGACGACTGGGCATTGGCACGCTTTGATGGCACGGCTTTATATGAACATGAAGACCCTCGTTTAGGTGAGCATCAAGACTGGGGCACTTATATTTTCAATTACGGCCGCAATGAAGTACGTAATTTTTTAATGGCTAATGCACATTTTTGGCTGGCGGAATTCCATATTGATGGTTTGCGTGTGGATGCAGTAGCCTCCATGCTCTATCTTGACTATTCACGTAAAGCAGGTGAGTGGCTACCCAACAAGTTTGGCGGAAGAGAAAACCTTGATGTGATTGAATTTCTCAAACAACTGAATGTAATGGTCGGTGAAGATTTTGCAGGTGTACTGACTATTGCGGAAGAGTCTACCGCATGGCCAATGGTATCCAGACCTGTTTACTTAGGTGGATTAGGCTTCAGTATGAAATGGAACATGGGCTGGATGAATGACACCTTATCCTACATTGAGAATGATCCTGTTCATAGACGTTATTACCATGACATGCTAACTTTTGGTCAACTATATGCATATTCAGAAAACTTTGTATTACCGTTTTCTCATGATGAAGTCGTTCATGGTAAGAAATCACTGTTAGACAAAATGCCTGGCGATGCATGGCAAAAATTTGCCAACCTACGTTTGCTGATGACCTATCAAATGACTGCGCCTGGGAAAAAACTTAACTTCATGGGCAATGAATTTGGTCAAGGTAGAGAGTGGAATGTTAACAGCAGCTTGGACTGGCACTTACTCAGCAATGAATATGAGGGTCACCAATGGCATCAGGGTATTAAGCAAGTTAACACTGATCTTAATAAACTCTACAAAGAAACCTATGCACTTCATGCACTGGACTTTGACCACCAAGGATTTGAATGGATTGATTGCCACGATACAGAACAATCAATTATCAGCTTTATTAGACGCGGATTAGACAACAGTTTTGTTATAATAGTACTGAATTTCACACCAGTGCTACGTCATGACTATCGGATTGGTGTGCCGCAAGCAGGCGATTACCGCGAACTGTTTAACAGCGATGCTGCTTGTTATGGCGGCAGCAATAATGGCAACGGCGCTGGATTGCATACAGAAAACGTAGCATGGATGAATAAAAACCAATCAATGGTTATTACGCTACCTCCGTTAGCAGGTCTAATTTTAAAATTAGGCTAGTTCTAAAGATTAAATTAGCGCTACTATTAAACAACTTAAAATAAAGCATCGTTACCAAAAATGTCTTCTTTAACTCAATACCCAGTTTGGCAAAAACTTTGCCATCATCAACAAGCGATTTCCGCTACGCACATGCGTGATTTATTTGCCAAAGATGCAAACCGCTTCAGCAAGTACAGTCTTAAATTTTCTGACTTACTGCTAGATTACTCCAAGCATCGTATTGACGATAAGACTTTACCTATGCTCATGCAATTGGCACGTGAAGCCAATGTTGAAGGCTGGCGTGACCGCATGTTTGCTGGTGACAAAATCAATATCACTGAAAATCGTGCTGTACTCCATACCGCACTGCGTAACCGTAGCAACACGCCGATAATGGTTGATGGTAAAGATATTATGCCAGATGTAAACGCAGTGTTAGCACAGATGCGCAAATTTTCAAATAGTGTACGTGACGGCAGTTGGGTAGGTTACTCAGGCAAACGAATCACAGATATTGTAAATATTGGTATTGGCGGCTCAGACTTAGGTCCAGTCATGGTATGTGGGGCATTAGAACCTTATGCCAGCCCAGATTTGCACGCACATTTCGTCTCTAATATTGATGGCGCTCACCTTATGGAGACGCTGAAAGTCTGCAATCCTGAAACCACATTATTTATTGTCGCTTCAAAAACCTTTACCACCCAAGAAACCATGACTAATGCGCACTCTGCACGCACATGGTTTTTAGAGTCAGCAAAAGATGAAGCACATATCGCCAAACATTTTGTTGCCCTTTCAACCAATGTAAAAGCGGTACAAGAGTTTGGTATTGATACGGCCAACATGTTTGCATTTTGGGATTGGGTCGGAGGTCGCTATTCACTCTGGTCAGCTATTGGACTATCTATTGCCATATATGTAGGCATGGATAATTTTGAAGCCTTGCTCACTGGTGGGCATGAAATGGACAACCACTTCAAAACAGCACCTCTAGAGCAAAATATGCCAGTAATTATGGCAATGATCGGCATCTGGTATAACAACTTCTTCCATGTTGATTCACAAGCCATTCTACCTTACGACCAGGGTATGGCTCGCTTCCCAGCTTATTTGCAACAAGCTGATATGGAAAGTAATGGTAAGTTTATTGATAGAAAAGGCAATCGTGTTAAATATAAAACTGGCTCTGTCATTTGGGGTGAGCCTGGCACCAATGGCCAGCATGCTTTTTACCAACTCATCCATCAAGGTACACAAATAGTACCGTGCGATTTCTTAATGCCAGTACATAGCCACTACGCTATTGGTAAACATGGTTATGCGCATCACAAAATCTTGCTCGCTAATTTTCTGGCGCAAACGCAATCTTTAATGCTGGGTAAAACCAAAGAGCAAGCTCGCGCAGAACTTGAAGAACAAGGTCTAACAGGCGATGCGCTTGAAAACTTACTCCCACACAAAGTATTTGAAGGTAACCGCCCTACTACCTCGATTATGTTCGATAAACTAACGCCAAATACATTAGGTAAGCTTATTGCACTTTATGAACATAAAATATTCGTGCAAGGCATTATCTGGAACATCAACAGCTTTGACCAATGGGGCGTTGAATATGGGAAACAAATAGCACAGCAAATCCTACCTCAATTAACCAACGATGACATCATTAGCGATTATGACAGCTCTACAAATGGTTTAATCAACTACACAAAAGCACGAAAATAACTTTCGACCATCAAAACAGCAGCCGTTGGATTAATAAAAAAGCTCAGATTATCTGAGCTTTTTCTATTCTACACATCACCTAATGAGGCTTACTGAATCGGTTACATCACTGATTTAAAATAATTAAGTCTGTCACAGGTAGCTTTATAGTCTAGGAAGTCAGCAGTCAGAGCTGAGTGACTCATCATTGCTTTGGTTCTTAATATCATAAAAAAAACATTTGCATCAATAACTACTTTTTCTTTATTACTTAAATCTTGGTTGTTCAGTGAAGTAAATAAATCTGGATGATTATGGTCATACCACCAATATGTAAGAGTGCTGCCAGATATACTTCTACCGCTCTCCTCAAACCTAGCCTTAAACCCAAGTTTGGGCCAAAGCTTTGTACCTTAAAATCCCGCCTACAATAAAGTCCAATACCTTTTAGCTTTTGTGTTTCTGAAACAAGTTTCTCCAACAACAGCGCAGCAATCCCTAGATTCCTAAAATCCGACCTAACACAAAGGTGGACGATACTTGCAATGTTTCTTGAAGTCGTAATTCTGTAAAGTAGGTATGCGAAACCTTGATGTCATGATAGCGCTGCAAATGCCAAACAATCATATCTGGCCCAAAATGATAGGTTGAACGCAAGTAAACAATTTTATCTTCTATCGCTCTTGGCACGCGTAGCGTCTGATTCTCAGGGCAAGGCTTGTTATTCACCAAGGCATTATTGCCACCCGACTCATAAGCACTACGCCATGTATAAAACGTTTCACGACAAATTCCAAAGTAACGACCGGTTTTAGAAATATTCCCATGCTCTTTGGCGTGATTTAGTACCTTTAGCTTTCTAGCAATATCTTGCTCTGCTTTTCTTTCCATTGTCTCGACTCCAAAATAAACAAATCAAATCATAAATTTGTCTACCTAGGTCGAGATTTTTATAGGCCGTCAATGCTATTCACCAACACCCTGATTATGCATGGACGCTAAAGAATATGGCTAAAGAGGCTGCACTTTCACGTACCACATTCGCAGAAACTTTCAAGGCTGTAAGCGGTTGGACTGCTGGTCAATACCTGACTTGGTGGCGAATGCAGCTAGCTTGGTCGCTGCTGAGCGATGGTGAGAATATCGCTGGTACAGCAAATAAAGTGGGTTATCAATCTGAGTCCGCTTTTTCGCAGGTATTTTAAAAGGTGTTCTTGGTGTCCGCGGGTAAGGTACGTAGGGGTATTACCATTTAAGTATCCGGTAGATTAGAGTGGTAACATAAATGGCAAATCTTTTTTAATTTTAGCGGTGCAGGTAAATTTAAGAGCATGTGTTTTACTAGGCTATGGACTCCGTTAAATAGGGGCAAGGTCAGATTGGCCCGAATGGGCTATTGAGAGTTAATGATAACAATATCCCTGTATTTAATTCCACATAAACGCTAAATTTCATTCCAATTGCTCACTCACCCAATTACATCCCTCACTGCTCAGTGATTGCAATCCCGCTATCTGTCCATTACAGCCCAGTAGTTGCAATGCAATGTGCCAGAGCAATGCCCAGCATGGGCCTAGTTAATAACATGGCAATATGTTTCAAAATTGTTAATATAATGTAAATTATAAGTAATGTTATGCTAATATTATTTATAACTTACCTTCATTACTCGATCTGATTAACGTACCATGTTCGATGATATTTTTGCCTCTTATGTACTACACATGCTTCTTTTCCCACTCTCGATACAGGCTCTTTCTAGTAGAGCCATGGCTTACATCAGTTGCACACTTAGACCTTGGCTGTGTTAGCGGTCACCGCCCCTCACCGTTGGCGCGGCATTACTTGCCTCACGGCTGCCGAACATCAGTTGAAAGTACCAATCCTGACAGTCGGCAAGCTTGAGTTCTGTTAATAAATTAAATAGTAAAGTGATACTTAAATATGAAAATGACTGTTGCCAGAAAGATGTTGTTGCTGACTTTTATAGCCTTGGCTGGATTGATAGGATTAATGGTGTTAAGTCAGCACCAAATGGAAAAGGTGTTTAATGAAGCCAATTATTCAAATACTAACATCACGCCAAGCATTGTCGTGTTGGACAAGATTCGCTACAAGTTCAATACCTTACGCATCAGGGCGGCAAACCATACCCTGATTGATGATGCTGACAAAGTTGCAGAAGTTGAAGTCGCCATCAGGAAGTTGCAGGCTGAACTGGGTGCTTTATGCAAAGAGTATGAATCATATATTGCCGATAATGAAGATAGACAGCTATTGGAGGCAGATAAAGCGGGGCTGAATGAGTATTATGCGGGTATGGAGCCGATATTGGATGCCTCGCGTGCTAACGATAAAGCACTGGCTCATAAGTTGTATATTGACATTCGCGCGACAGCCGAGAAGGCAAATGGTGCAATTGCGGCGCATATGGACTACAACGTGAAACTGGGCCAGCAAAGTGTCAAGAGTGCCGTAGAAGCAAAAGACAGTGCGCAGAAGTTTTTTATGCTGATTGGCGTATTTATTTTGCTAGCGATTGCAGTGATGAGCTTTATGATTACACGCAACTTGCGCAAGCAGCTGGGCGGTGAGCCGGATGATGTTGCTGCTATGGCCAACAATATTGCTAATGGCGATTTAAGCAGTGCAATCAATCTAACAGCCGGCGATAGCAGCAGCCTGATGGCTGCTATGGTCACCATGCAAAATGCCATCAAGTTGTTGGTGGCGGATGCAGCGATGCTTACGCAAGCGGCTGTGTCTGGTCGCTTATCGATACGTGCAGATGCCACGCAACATCAAGGAGATTACCGTAAAGTCGTTGAAGGTGTAAATGCTACGCTGGACTCAGTAATTGGCCCCCTCAATGTGGCAGCTAAATATGTTGAAGATATATCTAAAGGTAATATTCCCGCCAAGATTACTGATACCTACAACGGTGATTTCAACGCCCTTAAAAATAACCTCAATCAATGTATTGATGCAGTAAATGCACTGGTGGTTGATGCGGGTGCGCTGGCCGAGGCGGCACAAAAAGGCTTGCTATCTACGCGTGCTGATGCCACTAAACATCAAGGCGATTTCTGCAAGATTGTTGCCGGAGTAAACAATACGCTGGACGCGGTGATTGGCCCTCTAAACGTTGCCGCTCAATATGTGGACAATATCTCTAAAGGCAATATCCCAGCCAAAATCACGGATACTTACAACGGTGATTTTAATACCATCAAGAACAATCTGAATCAGTGTATTGACGCCATTAATGCACTGGTGGCTGATGCGGGCATGCTGGCAGACGCCGCTAAAAAAGGCTTGTTATCTACTCGCGCAAATGCAGCAAAACATCAGGGCGACTTCCGTAAAGTAGTAGAGGGTGTGAATAGCACGCTGGATGCTGTGATTGGACCGCTCAACGTTGCCGCCAACTGTGTGGATAGAATCTCTCAAGGTGATATACCTGCTAACATCACCGATACTTACCATGGGGATTTCAATACCATTAAGAATAACCTCAATACTTGTATTGACGCCGTCAACAGGTTAGTCAGCGATGCCAATATGCTGGCCGAAGCAGCCAGTGAGGGCCGTATTACCAAACGTGCTGATGCCACAGAACATCAGGGGGATTTCCGTAAGATTGTGGAAGGCGTCAATGCAACCTTGGAAACCATTGTAGCGCCGATTATTGCCATTAAAGAAGCGGTTGAAACCATCAACACCGCTGCGGGTGAAATATCCTCAGGTAACAACGATCTCTCTCAACGTACTGAGCAACAAGCTTCTACGCTGGAAGAAACTGCCGCCAGTATGGAGGAATTAGCCTCTACGGTTAAAAACAATGCAGACAATGCAAAACAAGCTAATCAATTATCACTTACCGCATCCAGTGTGGCGGTTAAAGGCGGCGAGGTTGTGGCAGAGGTGGTCGCCACCATGAGTGCAATCAATGCCAGTGCCAAGAAAATTGAAGACATTATTTCTGTAATTGACGGTATTGCCTTCCAAACCAATATTCTCGCACTGAATGCTGCTGTTGAAGCAGCAAGAGCTGGTGAACAAGGCCGAGGTTTTGCTGTAGTAGCAGGTGAAGTACGCAACTTGGCACAACGTTCAGCCAGCGCAGCCAAGGAAATTAAAGACCTCATTACTGATTCGGTCACTAAAACCGCTGAAGGTACTAAGCAGGTTGAAAATGCAGGTGACACCATGCATGAAGTGGTGAGCTCAGTGAAACGTGTCGCAGACATTATCAGTGAAATTGCAGCGGCTTCAATAGAGCAAAGCCAAGGCATTAACCAAGTCAACAATGCGGTCACCACATTAGATGAAGCTACTCAACAGAATGCTGCCTTGGTAGAGCAAGCTGCCGCTGCTGCGATGTCTCTGGTGGAGCAAGCCAATGCTTTAACGGATGTAGTGAGTGTGTTTAAGTTGGATGACAGTCAAGTACGCGCATCAGAAAACAACGCTAAAGGTCGCTCTGCAGCAAGATTAGCTCCCCCCAAGGTAACGACAGCTCAACTATCAGTCGTTAAATTGAAGTCAAGTACAGCTAATAGTGATTGGGAAGAGTTTTAAGAAAAGCAGTAATATTTTAGGGGCGACTGTTGTCGGAGAGTCTTTGATTGACAGCATAGGTCACTTCCACTTTGCAACTGTTCAAACGACATCGGACTCAGTTGATTAAAATGACTTTGCCAATCAGTATTAAATTTACAATCAAATTGCAGCATAATTATGATGACTTACCCTTCTACTAAATCGGACTCAGCTCATGTGTGCAAATGAAGAACTTCAGCGTGAGATATTTGAACGCAAGGTGGTTGAAGAAAAAAATCAGCGACTGACGCAACTTTATGCTGCGCTGAGTCAGTGCAATGAGGCTATCGTGCGCTGCACTAGCGAAGATGAACTGTTCCCGTCAATCTGCCGTAGTGCGGTGCAATTTGGTGGCATGAAAATGGCGTGGATCGGGATGGTTGATGAGGCAAGTCAATGGGTTAAACCTGTTGCCTCCTATGGCGAGGGCGCAGAATATCTGGATGATATTCAGGTTTCTACAGATGCTAACAATCCTGCTGGGCGTGGCCCAGCAGGCACTGCTATCCGTGATAACCAACCGTTTTGGTGTCAGGATTTCCAACATGACCCCGTAACAATGCCGTGGCATGAACGCGGTATGCATTTCGGTTGGGGCGCCTCGGCCTCGCTGCCGCTACTCAGGAATAATGTGGCCATCGGTGCCTTTACTTTGTATGCCTCCGAAGTCAACGCTTTTGACGAAGACGCGCGTAGACTGCTGCTTGAAATGGCGATAGATATCAGTTTTGCACTGGACAATTTCGCTCGGGAAAGCGAACGCAGACAAGCGCAAGAGGCACTCATCAAAAGCGAATCCCATTTTCGTGCTTATTTCGAACGTTCCATGGTGGGGATGGCTGCGACCAGTTTGGAAA
>DAIDAH010000040.1 GCA_027310735.1 Methylotenera sp.
ATGCTAGCATGATGACCGCTATTACTAAAACTCAAGATCGTTTATTGCAAGTAATTTTAGCTCCACAAATTACAGAAAAAGCAACTTACATTGCTGACAAGTATCAGCAAATTGCTTTTAAAGTACGTACTGATGCTACTAAGCCTGAAATTAAAGCTGCTGTTGAGCTGGTGTTTAAGGTTGAAGTTGATAAAGTTGCCGTGATTAATGTGGGTGGTAAAACTAAGCGCGCTGGCAAAAGTATGGGCAAGCGTAAAGACTGGAAAAAAGCTTATGTTAGCTTGAAGCCAGGCCAAGAAATTAACTTCGCAGCGGGCGAATAAGGAGAGAAGATATGGCATTAGTTAAAGTCAAACCAACTTCCCCAGGTCGTCGTGGTGTACTTAAGGTGGTAACACCTGACTTGTACAAAGGTAAGCCACATGCGCCGCTGTTGGAAAGTCAAAGTAAGCATGCTGGCCGTAATAATAACGGTCATATTACAACCCGTCACCAAGGTGGTGGTCATAAGCAACATTATCGCTTAATCGATTTCCGTCGTAATAAAGATGGTATTCCGGCGAAAGTAGAGCATATTGAGTATGATCCAAACCGCACTGCACACATTGCTTTGTTGTGCTATGCCGATGGTGAGCGCCGTTACATTATTGCTCCACGTGGTGTTTCTGCAGGAATGCAGTTGATCAGTGGGTCTGATGCGCCAATTCGTGTTGGTAATGCAATGCCGCTACGTAATGTTCCGGTAGGTAGCACAATCCATTGTATCGAATTGCAGCCTGGTAAGGGTGCTCAGTTAGCGCGTTCAGCTGGTACCTCAGTTCAGTTGCTAGCGCGTGAAGGTAGCTATGCTCAATTGCGTTTGCGTTCAGGTGAAGTTCGCCGTGTGCATGTTGATTGCAAAGCAACTTTAGGTGAAGTGGGTAATGAAGAGCACTCACTACGATCAATCGGTAAGGCTGGTGCGATGCGCTGGCGTGGTGTTCGTCCAACTGTTCGCGGTGTGGTGATGAACCCGGTTGATCACCCGCATGGTGGTGGTGAAGGTAAAACAGCTGCTGGTATGAATCCAGTAAGCCCATGGGGTGTTAAAACTAAGGGTTATCGTACACGTAGTAGTAAGCGTACCGATAATATGCGCGTTAGTCGTCGTCCAAGGAATGTAAGGTAATAATATGGCACGTTCACTTAAAAAAGGTCCATTTATTGATGGTCATTTGGCGAAAAAAGTAGAAGTTGCTGCCGCTACACGCGACCGCAAACCAATTAAGACTTGGTCACGCCGCTCTACGATTTTCCCAGATTTTATTGGTCTTACTATTGCAATTCATAATGGTAAGCAACACATTCCAGTGTTGATTTCAGAAAACATGGTAGGTCACAAGCTTGGTGAGTTTGCGTTAACGCGTACATTCAAAGGGCATGCAGCCGACAAAAAAGCTAAGAAGTAGGAGCTGATGATGCAAGTATCTGCAATATTAAAAGGTGTTCATCTCTCCCCTCAAAAGGCTAGATTGGTGGCAGACCTTGTTCGTGGCAAGAAAGTGGATCATGCGCTTAATATCTTGAACTTTACGCCTAAAAAAGGCGCTGAGATCATTAAGAAGGTTGTTGAGTCTGCGATTGCTAATGCTGAACATAACAATGGGGCTGATATTGATGAGTTGAAGGTTACTTCAATTTATGTTGATAAAGGCATTGTGCTTAAACGTATTCGTCCACGTGCAAAAGGTCGTGCGGGTAAGATTACTAAACCAACCTGTCACATTCATGTGACCGTCGGTAACTAAAGGATAATCATGGGTCAGAAAATTCATCCAATTGGTTTCCGTCTGAGTGTTCAGAAAAACTGGGCCTCACGTTGGTATGCCAATAGCAAAAACTTCCCGGCAATGTTGCAAGGCGACATTAAAGTGCGTGAGTTTTTAAATAAGAAACTTGCAAGTGCAGCTGTAAGCCGTATCTTGATTGAGCGTCCTGCAAAGAATGCAAAAATCACGATTTACAGTGCGCGTCCAGGTGTTGTTATCGGTAAAAAAGGTGAGGACATTGAGTCTTTGCGTGCTACTTTGCAAGGTTTAATGGGCGTTCCTGTTCATTTGAACATTGAGGAAGTGCGTAAGCCTGAAATTGATGCAACATTGATTGCGCAATCAATTGCTCAGCAACTAGAAAAACGTGTGATGTTCCGTCGTGCTATGAAGCGTGCAATGCAAAATGCGATGCGCTTAGGTGCTCAAGGTATCAAGATCATGAGTTCAGGTCGCTTGAACGGTATCGAAATTGCTCGTACTGAATGGTATCGTGAAGGCCGTGTGCCATTACACACATTACGTGCAGACATTGATTACGGTGTAGCCGAGGCTTCAACTACCTATGGTATTATCGGTATCAAAGTTTGGGTATTTAAAGGTGAGATATTTGCAGGTAATGCGCCGGCCGTGCAAGCGGCACCAGTTGCTGAACCTGAAAAACGAGTAAGAAAGCCGAGGGCCAAAGATGCTGCAACCGTCTAGACAAAAATACCGTAAGATGCAAAAAGGCCGTAACAAGGGCATAGCGACTACGGGTAATAAAGTAAGTTTTGGTGATTTTGGTTTGAAAGCTGTAGGCCGTGGCCGTTTAACAGCTCGTCAAATTGAAGCTGCGCGTCGTGTTATGACTCGTCACATTAAACGTGGTGGTCGTGTATGGATTCGTATTTTCCCAGATCAGCCAATTTCTAAAAAACCAGCTGAAGTGCGTATGGGTAACGGTAAAGGTAGTACAGAGTTTTACGTTGCTCAAATTCAGCCAGGTAAAATGTTGTACGAAATGGATGGGGTAAGCGAAGAGCTTGCACGTGAAGCGTTCCGTTTGGCTGCTGCTAAGTTGCCAATTGAAACAACATTCATGACCCGCCAAATTGGCAGTTAAGGGTAAGGAAGCTAAATATGAAAGCAACCGATTTAAGAGCAAAAAGCGTTGAAGAGCTTAATGCAGAATTGATTGAACTGCGCCGTGCGCAATTTTCTCTTCGCATGCAAGTAGCTACTCAGCAGTTATCTAAAGTAGATCAGCTAGGTAAAGTACGCAAAGATGTAGCGCGTGTTAAGCTTGTGTTAGCTGAGAAAGCGAAACAGGCATAATTATGACCGAAACTACAAAAGTTGTACGTACCCTTTCAGGTCGCGTAGTCAGTGATAAGATGGATAAAACTGTAACAGTTTTAGTTGAGCGTAAAGTGAAGCATCCATTGATTGGTAAAGTTGTTCGCCAATCTAAGAAATTTCATGCGCATGATGAAACTAACAGTTGTAAAGAAGGTGATTTAGTGACTATCGTTGAAAGCCGTCCGCTTTCAAAAACTAAATCCTGGGTTGTTAAAACAGCTTAGTAATAATTAAGTTAATGCAATTACTAGCAATAGTAATTGCATTAATTTTTTTTGCAGTATATAATGTTTGGCTATTTAGGCGAGCCATATAGCTCTCGCCCCAATACTGACCGGGTCTATCGGCCGTGTTAATTCTATTTTTATTTTACTTAGAATTGAAAATGGCTGGTGTTGGTTTAACGGATTAAGTTGGAGATTACTCTCATGATTCAAATGCAATCAAGGCTAGAAGTTGCCGATAACACTGGTGCGCGCTCTGTGCAATGCATCAAGGTGTTGGGTGGTTCTAAGCGTCGTTACGCCGGTATAGGCGACATTATCAAGGTGAGCATTAAAGATGCTGCGCCTCGTGGTCGTGTTAAAAAAGGCGAAGTTTACAGTGCGGTTGTTGTTCGTACGGCTAAAGGTGTGCGTCGTCCAGACGGTTCTTTGGTTAAGTTCGATGGCAATGCTGCAGTCCTGTTGAATAATAAGCTAGAACCGATTGGTACCCGTATTTTCGGGCCAGTTACTCGTGAATTACGTTCAGAAAAATTCATGAAAATCGTTTCATTAGCGCCAGAAGTGTTGTAGGAGCTCACATGAATAAAATTCGCAAGGGTGATCAGGTCATTCTTAATACAGGTAAGGACAAAGGTAAGCAAGGTGTTGTGTTAAGCATTCTTGATTCAGGTCATGTTGTTGTGGAAGGTCTTAACTTGGTTAAGAAGCACGCAAAAGCAAACCCGATGAAAGGTATTGCTGGCGGCATCATTGCTAAAGAAATGCCGCTAGACATTTCTAACGTTGCTTTATTTAACAGTGCGACACAAAAAGGTGATCGCGTAGGCTTCAAAACATTGGATGATGGTCGCAAAGTTCGCGTATTCAAGTCTAATGGTGAAGCTGTGGACGCATAGGAAGAGTTATGGCGCGCTTAAAAGATTTTTATAAAGACTCAGTCGTTAAGACTATGACTGAGCAATTTGGTTACACTTCAGTAATGCAAGTGCCACGTATCGATAAGATCACGCTTAATATGGGTGTTGGCGAGGCGGTTGCAGATAAAAAGGTAATGGAACACGCTGTTGGCGATATGGAAAAAATTGCTGGTCAAAAAGCAATTGTTACTAAAGCTAAAAAATCAGTGGCTGCATTTAAAATCCGTGATGATTATCCTGTAGGTTGTAAAGTAACTTTGCGTCGCGAACGTATGTATGAGTTCTTAGATCGTTTGGTTACTGTTGCTATTCCACGTATTCGTGACTTCCGCGGTATTTCTGCGAAATCATTTGATGGCCGTGGTAATTACAACATGGGTGTTAAAGAGCAAATCATTTTCCCTGAAATTGAATACGATAAAATCGATGCAATTCGCGGGATGAATATCACTATTACAACTACTGCGAAAACGGATGAAGAAGCAAAAGCTTTGCTTGCTGCGTTTAGTTTTCCTTTTAGAGGTTAAGTCATGGCTAAAACCTGTATGACAGAACGCGAAATCAAACGTCGCGCAACTGTAAGTAAATTCGCTGTAAAGCGTGCTGCACTAGAGGCGGCAATGAATGATGTTACTGCTACGGCAGAGAGTCGCTTAGAGGCGCGGATGAAATTCCAAGCGCTACCACGCAACTCAAGCCCGGTTCGTCTTCGTAATCGTTGTGCTTTAACTGGTCGCCCACGTGGTGTGTTTAGTAAATTCGGTATTGGGCGTAGTAAATTACGCGATTTAATGATGAGTGGCCAAGTGCCAGGCGTCACTAAAGCCAGCTGGTAATAAGAGGATATAGCTATGAGTATGAGTGATCCGATTGCCGACATGTTGACGCGTATTCGCAATGCGCAAATGGTCAACAAAGCGGTTGTTGCCATGCCTTCATCAAATGTTAAGACTGCTATTGCTAGCGTACTTAAAGAAGAAGGTTATGTAGAAGATTTTGCAGTGCAGACTGAAGGTGGCAAGGCTACCCTAACAATTAGTTTGAAATACTATGCTGGTCGCCCAGTTATTGAGCGTATACAGCGTGTAAGTAAGCCAGGTTTGCGTGTGTATAAAGGATCTCAAGAGATCCCAAAAGTAATGAATGGTCTTGGTGTGACAATTATGTCTACATCTAAGGGTGTAATGACAGATCGTAAAGCTCAAGCTGCCGGTATCGGTGGTGAAGTGCTCTGCGTAGTGGCTTAAGGAGAAGCAAATGTCACGTGTTGCTAAAAATCCAGTAGCTATTCCAGAAAAAGTTGAGGTTGTATTGAGTGCTAACTCAATCGATGTTAGCGGTCCTTTAGGTAAGTTGTCTCATCCATTAACTGCTGCTGTTGTTCTTAAGCGCGAAGGTGATGCGATTACATTTACAGCAGCGAGTGATGCTCAGCACTCTCGCGCTATGTCGGGTACGTTGCGCTCATTGGTTGCCAATATGGTGCACGGTGTCTCGCAAGGTTTTTCACGTAAATTGACGCTTGTTGGTGTTGGTTATAAGGCTGCTGCACAAGGTGCTGTATTGAATTTAGAGTTAGGTTATTCACATCCAATTAACCACAAAATGCCGGCAGGCGTTACTGTGGCTACTGCGACACCAACAGAAATTATTCTGACCGGTGCTGATAAGCAGGTGGTTGGTCAGGTTGCAGCGCAGATTCGTGCGTATCGTGCTCCGGAGCCTTATAAGGGCAAGGGTGTACGTTACTCTGATGAAGTTGGTGTGATTAAAGAAACCAAGAAGAAATAAGGCTTAAGAACTGAACAACGTAAATAATCGCTTGCGTCGCGCACGTAAAACCCGTGCCAAAATTGCTGAGCTAAAAGTTACTCGTCTTAGTGTGCATCGTACTAATACGCACATTTATGCGCAAATTATTGCTGAATCTGGCGATAAAGTAATTGCTAGTGCTTCAACAGTAGAAGCTGACGTTCGTAAGAATCTGAAAAATGGTGGCAATGTTGAAGCCGCAACTGTAATTGGTAAGTTAATTGCAGAAAAGGCGATTAAAGCTGGTGTTACAACCGTAGCTTTTGATCGCTCAGGTTATAAATATCATGGTCGTATTAAAGCGTTGGCAGATGCCGCTCGCGAAAACGGCTTGTCCTTCTAATTGGTCTGATTGCTAAAGAGGTTAATGATGGCGAGAGAAATGGAACAGCAACAGCAGCAGACTGATGGTTTGCGCGAAAAGATGATTGCAGTTAATCGTGTAAGTAAAACGGTTAAAGGTGGTCGTATTATGAGTTTTGCAGCACTCACAGTGGTAGGTGACGGTGATGGTGCAGTTGGTATGGGTAAGGGTAAGGCGCGTGAAGTTCCAGTTGCTGTACAAAAAGCTATGGATGAAGCACGTCGTGGAATGTTGAAAATCAATTTAACCAATGGTACATTGCATCACGCAGTTACTGGTGTTCACGGTGCAGCTAAAGTGTTTATTCAACCAGCAGCAGAAGGTACTGGAATCATTGCTGGCGGTGCTATGCGTGCTATTTTTGAAGTAATGGGTGTTACTAACGTTGTTGCAAAGTGTATTGGTTCAACCAATCCTTACAATTTGGTTCGCGCTACTTTAAATGGCTTAGAGTCTATGAATACGCCAGCGGAAATCGCAGCTAAACGTGGTAAATCAGTTGAAGAAATTAGAGGCTAAATCATGGCTAAAGCAAAAAAAGATGCATCAAGTATTAAAGTGACGCTGGTTAAAAGTGTTATTGGTCGTATTGAAGCGCATAAAGCAACCGTTAAAGGTTTAGGTTTACGCCGTATACGTCATACAGTTGAGTTGCAAGACACTCCAGCAATTCGCGGCATGATTAATGCCGTTAGCTATCTAGTAAAGGTAGAGGGATAATGCAATTAAATACGATTAAGCCTGCAGAAGGCTCAAAAAAAGAACGTCGTCGCGTAGGTCGTGGTATTGGCTCTGGTTTAGGTAAAACAGCTGGTCGTGGCCATAAAGGTCAGAAGTCACGTACAGGTGGTTTTCATAAGGTAGGTTTTGAAGGTGGTCAAATGCCAATTCAACGCCGCTTACCTAAGCGTGGTTTCAAGTCTATGACTAAAGCTAAAACAGCACACGTTCGTACAAGTGAGCTTGCATTGATTCCAAATGAAGTGATTGATTTGCTGGCTTTGAAAGCTGCAAATATCGTTTCTGGTACAGTAAGAAATGCAAAAGTATATTTGTCTGGCGAAGTGACTGCTAAATACAATATCCAAGGTTTGCTTTTGACTAAAGGCGCTCGCGCTGCAGTTGAAGCTGCTGGTGGTAAGATCTTAGAAACAGCTTAAGAGTATAACTTTGGCACAGAATAGCTTATTAAAGACGGCATCAAAAATGGGCGAACTTAAAAGTCGCCTACTTTTTGTTTTGGGTGCGCTAGTTGTGTATCGCTTAGGCGCTCACATTCCAGTGCCTGGTATTGATCCAGTGGTTTTGGCTAAGCTCTTTGAGTCACAAAGCGGCGGCATCTTGGGCATGTTTAACATGTTCTCGGGTGGTGCCCTTTCAAGATTTACAGTGTTTGCTTTAGGTATCATGCCTTATATCTCTTCATCTATTATCATGCAGTTATTGGCAGCTGTGTCTCCACAGCTTGAGCAGTTGAAGAAAGAAGGCGAAGCTGGCCGTAGAACAATTACCAAATACACTCGTTACGGTACTGTTGTTTTAGCAACTTTCCAAGCTTTGGGTATTGCGATCGCTTTAGAGGGTCAATCTGGTTTGGTTCTTGATCCAGGTATGGCCTTTAGACTAACTGCCGTAGTTACGCTGGTAAGTGGCACGATGTTTTTAATGTGGCTTGGTGAGCAAATAACTGAGCGTGGAATCGGTAACGGAATTTCGATTATCATTTTCGCAGGTATTGTTGCAGGTTTGCCGCGCGCTATCGGTTCAACTGCAGAGATGGTTAATACCGGTGCAATTAGTATTCCGCTGGCATTCTTCCTGTTAGCGGCGACTATGCTGGTAACAGCATTGGTTGTGTTTGTGGAGCGTGGACAGAGAAAAATTACTGTTAACTATGCTAAACGACAAGTTGGAAATAAGGTTTATGGTGGTCAAACAACACATTTGCCACTGAAGTTAAATATGGCAGGTGTAATACCTCCAATTTTTGCTTCCAGTATTATTTTGTTTCCAGCAACTTTAGCTGGTTGGTTTGGTAGTAGTGAAAAGATGTACTGGCTGAAAGATGTTTCTGCAGCTTTGTCACCAGGTCAGCCTATTTATATATTGTTTTTTGCATCTGCGATTGTTTTCTTCTGTTTCTTTTACACTGCATTGCAGTTTAACCCAAAAGACACAGCTGATAATTTAAAGAAAAGCGGCGCATTTGTACCTGGTATTAGACCTGGTGATCAAACAGCTAAATATATTGACCGCATTATGGGACGCTTAACACTGGTCGGAGCTGCTTACATTACATTAGTTTGTTTGTTGCCTGAGTTTTTGATTTTGAAGTTTAATACACCGTTTTATTTTGGTGGTACTTCGTTACTAATTATCGTGGTTGTGACCATGGATTTTATGACTCAAGTGCAGTCTCATTTGATGTCAAATCAGTATGAAGGGTTGCTTAAAAAAGCAAATTTTAAAGGTAATGCGCAGGTCGCGAAATAACCTTTATAAATGGCGAAGGAAGACAGAATAGAGATGCAAGGGGAGGTTTTAGAGAATCTCCCAAATGCGACATTCAAAGTTAAGTTGGAAAATGGACACATTGTTTTAGGTTATATTTCAGGAAAGATGCGCATGCATTACATTCGTATTCTCCCTGGGGATAAAGTCACTGTGGAAATGACGCCGTATGATTTATCTCGTGCGAGAATTACATTTCGCGCTAAATAGATTTGTAAGTATTAATTTAAGAACATTTAGTTTAGAAGTGATGGAGTAGAAAATGAGAGTTCGTGCATCAGTAAAAGCGTTATGCCGTAATTGTAAAGTAGTTCGTCGTCGTGGTGTTGTTCGTATTATTTGCACAGATCCACGTCACAAACAACGCCAAGGTTAATTGATTTATTTCAATAACCAAATTAGTAGCAATGTAGGCTACTAATTAAGTTGGTCAGAAATTATTCTGATCAGAAGATTAGCTAATTGATAAAAAGTGGTTTACCTGTTAAACTCTGCGGCTTTTTTAAGCATTAGGGTTTAGGCGAACCTAATTTGGAGTAAAGTATGGCGCGTATTGCAGGGGTGAATATCCCCAATAATAAACACACGGAAATTGCACTAACTGCAATTTACGGTATTGGACGTAATACGGCACAGAAAATTTGTGTCGCTGCAGGAGTCTTGGCAACAGCAAAAATCAAAGATTTGAATGATGCTGACGTAGAGAAGTTACGTGATGAAGTTGCTAAGTTTAAGGTTGAAGGCGATTTGCGTCGTGAAGTTTCAATGAACATTAAGCGCCTAATGGATTTAGGTTGCTATCGTGGCGTACGTCATCGTCGTGGTTTGCCAGTTCGTGGTCAACGTACGAAAACAAATGCACGTACACGTAAGGGTCCTGTAAAGGCGATTAAACAATCTAAGTAATTCAGCTCTAAATTTAGATAGTTCACAATTTTAGTAAGATTATTGGTAAGGAAAGTGCAACATGGCAAAAGCTAATGTACGCGTAAGAAAGAAAGTTAAAAAGAATATTGCAGAGGGCATTGCCCACGTGCATGCCTCTTTTAACAACACCATCATCACCATTACAGACCGTCAAGGTAATGCGTTGTCATGGGCAACATCAGGTGGTCAAGGCTTTAAAGGCTCACGTAAAAGTACACCTTTTGCAGCTCAAGTAGCAGCAGAAGTTGCTGGTAAATCAGCACAAGAAAGTGGTGTTAAGAATTTGGAAGTGCGTATTAAAGGCCCAGGCCCAGGTCGTGAATCTGCTGTGCGCGCACTTAATGCTGCTGGTTTTAAAATTACCAGCATAACCGATGTGACGCCAGTGCCGCATAATGGCTGCCGTCCACCTAAAAAACGCCGCATTTAAACTGAGCTTTAAGCTCAGTTTGGTAGAGATAACAGGAGAATCCCTTGGCTAGAAATTTAGACCCTAAGTGTCGTCAGTGTCGTCGTGAAGGCGAAAAGCTTTTTTTAAAAGCTGAAAAATGTTTTACTGACAAGTGTGCAATTGAAAAGCGTAATTTCCCGCCTGGTCAACATGGCCAGCGTCGTAATCAACGTCTGTCAGACTATGGTGTTCAATTGCGTGAAAAACAAAAAGTACGTCGTATTTATGGCGTTCTAGAAGCTCAGTTCCGTAGTTATTACGCTGAAGCTGACCGTAAAAAAGGTATTACTGGTGAAAACTTACTGCAATTGCTTGAGTGCCGTTTAGATAATGTAACATACAGAATGGGCTTAGGCGGATCTCGCACTGAAGCGCGTCAAATTGTGCGTCACAACAGTATTTTAGTAAATGGCAGACGTGTAAATATTCCATCATATCAAGTTAAAGCTGGTGATGTAGTTAGCGTTGCTGAGGCTTCAAAATCACAACTACGTATCAAAGGTGCTCTTGAAGCAGCTGAGCAGCGTGGTTTTCCTGAATGGTTGGAAGTGGATGTTAAAGGCCTTAAAGGTACTTTTAAAGCTAAACCACAACGTGATGAATTGCCACCAACAATCAATGAGTCATTGGTAGTTGAGCTTTACTCTAAATAATTAAAAATCTGAGCGCTACTAATGGCTCAATAAAATAATCGCTCTATTAGCCTAGCAGGCTAATAGAGTGTATTGCTTAAATAAAGGTATAACTATGCAAAACAGTCCTACCGAATACTTGAAACCGCGTGTTGTTGATGTTGAGGTGTTGTCTCCATTACGTGCTCGCGTTACGCTTGAGCCAATGGAGCGCGGCTTCGGCTATACGCTTGGTAATGCTTTACGTCGTGTATTGCTGTCATCAATTCCTGGTTTCGCTATTACAGAAGTTAAAATTGATGGCGTCGTACATGAGTATTCAACTCTAGATGGTGTGCAAGAAGATGTTGTTGATATTTTGCTAAATCTTAAAGGCGTGGCTTTAAAGTTGAATAGCAAATCAGAAACAATTCTGACTTTGAATAAATCAGTTGAAGGTGTTGTAACTGCAGGTGATTTTGAAACTGGTCATGATGCTGAAATTGTTAACCCTGATCATGTGATTGCGCATCTTACTAAAGGTGGCAAGCTGAACTTAGAAGTTAAAGTTGAGATGGGTCGTGGTTATCAACCTGTGCCAGCGCGTCAAAAAGCAAACGATGAAGATCGTGTTCTTGGTTTTATTATGGTGGATGCTTCATTTAGTCCTATCAATAAAGTTAGTTATCAAGTTGAAAGTGCACGTGTTGAACAACGTACCGACTTAGATAAGTTAGTGATGGATGTTGAAACAAACGGTATCATTGAACCAGAGCAAGCTATTCGTGATGCTGCACGCATTTTGATGGGTCAGTTGTCTGTGTTTGCTGATTTAGAGGGTGCTCCAAGTGAAGTTGAAGTTAAGTCAGCTCCGCAAGTTGATCCTATTCTTCTACGTCCTGTTGATGATTTAGAGTTGACTGTACGTTCAGCAAATTGCTTGAAAGCGGAAAATATATTTTACATTGGTGATTTGATTCAACGTACTGAGAATGAGCTGTTAAAAGCGCCAAATCTTGGCCGTAAGTCACTAAATGAAATTAAAGATGTGCTAGCTACACGTGGCCTAACTTTGGGCATGAAGCTAGAAAACTGGCCACCAGTTGGTCTCGAAAAAGCTTAGTTAGCAAGCTTAAATATTTAAGTAAAGAAACTTTAAGGAATTACTATGCGTCACGGTAATAGCAATCGTAAATTAAATCGTACTAGCAGCCACCGCGCAGCTATGTTTCGTAACATGACAGCTTCATTGCTTCGTCATGAAATCATTAAAACTACTTTGCCAAAAGCTAAAGAGTTGCGCAAGTATGCAGAGCCTTTAATTACATTAGGTAAAACTGCAACATTGGCAAATCGTCGTTTGGCATTTGATCGCTTGCGTGATCGTGATATCGTCGGCAAATTGTTTGGCGAATTAGGCCCACGTTACTTGGCGCGCAATGGCGGTTACTTACGCATTCTTAAGTGTGGTTTCCGTAATGGCGACAATGCCCCAATGGCATTAGTTGAGTTGGTTGACCGTCCTGATGCGAGTTCTGAAGCAGTTGTAACAGAGTAACTGTTATATTATGCTAAACAAAAAGCCAGCTATTTGCTGGCTTTTTGTTTATATAAGTTGACGACTTATCTGGCAGATAGAAAATTTTCAATATCTTCCAAAGTGAATGGCCATGATAATTCAATGCCGCTGTCTAGTCGTTTAAGTACAGGTATCTTTATTCCGTATTCATCAATAAGATTTAAGCTGTCACTGATTTCAATGTATGTGTATTCTACTTGCTCTGTGAGGGTCAATAGCATTGCTTCTGCTTGCTCACATAGATGGCAGTGGGATGTTGAGTACAAATTGATTTGTAAAGGTATCATTTTTCGCTTTTTAATCTATTCAGTATTATATGGATACAAAATATTCGTACTCGAATCTTGTTGCAAGATTGGCAGCTAATCTACAGCCGAAATATCCTGATTCTTTAATATGCATTATAACGTTTACTGCGTGTTAAAATCTTGCCCAGATTGTTGATGTTGTTTCAGAATAAAGGCAGCCGAGATGAGTGACCTAGAAAATATTCAAGACCATCGTGCTAAAGTTAAAAGCATGATTGAACGCCATAAGTTGGTCGAGGATTTAGTGCATAGGCAAGATATGCAGCGGCATGATCTTGTTGAAAGTATGGTGCATCAGAATAACCTTTCTGAGTTACGTAGGTTAATAGAAAAGCTTAATGCTGCTGAAACAGCGCGTCTACTTGAATCTTTATCTGCAGATGAAAGACAAGTGATATGGCAGTTGGTTAGTGAGGAGCAAAAAGAAGAGATTCTATTGGCTGTATCAGACGCTGTGCGCGTTGAATTCGTATCTGAGCCTAAACCAAAAAGTCAAAGCATGGTTATTCGTGTATTTGATCTTTATGAGGGGCGTTTACGTCAAATTCCAATTTATAGCAGAGACGACCTTGCACAGGCTAAACCGATTTGGGTCGATTTGGTTACGCCTGAAGACGAGCAGCTTGCATGGGCTCGTGAAATATTTGGCGTTAATTTACCTAATCCAAAAGATTTAACTGACCTTGAGTCAAGTGCGCGTTTTTATGAGGAAGAAAGCGGTGAAGTGCATTTGCATTCAGCATTTTTGCTTGATCGTGAAGATGAATCACGAAATGTGGCCGTTGCATTTATTTTAAATAACGAAACTTTATTTTCTGTTAGAAGTGAGGAACTGCCAGTTTTTAGGTTGCAGCGCTTGCGTGCAAGGGCGCATGCTGGTTATGTGTCTGAAGCAAAGGATGTGCTGCTGGATCTTTACGCCGCCGATGTTGAGTACTCTGCAAATGCTTTAGAAGATGAGTATGTTCGACTTGAAGAGGTTGGGCGTCAAGTGTTTAGATCACACATGACGAATGAACAGGCGGCAAAGATTCTTACCGCAATTTCTGTAGAAGAAGATCTTAATGGTCGCATACGCCGTAATGTCCTTGATACCAGAAATGCACTATCCTTTTTAATGCGTAGAAAATTTCTATCTATTCCACAGCATGAGGATGTGCGGGAAATCTTGCGTGATATTGAATCGTTGGATGGACATACAACATTTCTCTTTAATAAGATTAACTTTCAGATGGATGCTACAGTTGGTTTCTTGAATGTTAATCAGAATAAAGATCTGAAGCGTTTAACGGTGATCAGCGTGGTTATTATGCCAATTAATGTATTAGCAGGTATTGGCGGTATGTCAGAGTTTTCTATGATGACAGCAGGGACTCCATGGCCAATTGCTTATGGCAGCTTTATTGTGGGCATGGTTGCGCTTGGTTTATTTACTTATGCCGCATTGCGTTATATGGAAAATCGCAGAATTCGTAACCATCGTGCAGATGGTAATTAGTTGTGTTTATACGCCGTCATAAACTTTATTGTCAGGGAAGGCTATTCGTAATATGAATCAGGATATGCACTTAATTTGGCAGGAGATCATGGCGGATATCTCCACGCCTGTGGCGCTGTGGCAATTAATCGTTATTGGTATTGCATGCATGATAGCTTGGGCTATTAATGGAATGTTACGTGCCTATGTGATGCGTAACGCCCCTGAAAGGTGGAAGAGGGGGATTGGAGGTGTTAATCGCGTTTTATTTCCTCTATCTACGCTTGTCTTGATACAGTTAGCCAAGTTTGTACTTGGGTATTGGCAGCACACGAGTATGTTGCAACTAGCAACTACGTTATTGCTTGCGATGGCAGTCATCCGCTTAGTTGTGTATGCGGTGCGCTATATTTTAGCGCCAGGTGGTTTACTTAAAACTTTAGAGCATGTGATCTCTACTGTCATTTGGATTGTGCTTGCATTGCATTTAAGTGGTTTGCTACCTCAGTTGCTGGATGCACTGGAGGCAATTAAATTCAGTGTAGGCAAGCATCCAGTCAATCTTTTGCAAGCATTACAGGCCGTTTTAACAATCATTGTCACGATATTCGTTGCGTTATGGATTAGTCGTGTGCTCGAAAATAAGTTAATGAGTGCACATAACGTCAATATGAATTTGCGCGTAGTACTTACCAAGTTGTTACGTATAGTGTTGTTGTTTGTAGCGCTCTTGATAGCGTTATCGGCGGTAGGTCTGGATG
>DAIDAH010000041.1 GCA_027310735.1 Methylotenera sp.
ATTCAAGCAACTATCGCACTTGGCTCTGGTGGTATGGCAGGAAAAGGTTGGCTGATGGGGACACAAGCGCAGCTAGACTTTTTACCAGAACGAACGACCGATTTTATTTTCGCAGTATTCGGTGAAGAGTTTGGCTTACTAGGTAATCTATTGTTACTCGTGCTGTTCAGTTTGATTATTTTGCGTGGACTGGTAATTGCATCCCAAGCTCAAACAACTTTTGCAAGACTGCTAGCAGGCAGCATTACGCTCACGTTCTTCACCTACGCCTTTGTCAATATGGGCATGGTTAGCGGTATTTTGCCTGTAGTAGGGGTGCCACTGCCGCTCATCAGCTATGGTGGAACGTCTATGGTATCGCTATGTTTAAGCTTTGGTATCTTGATGAGCATACATACACACAAGAAACTGGTAGGAATGTAACTTCAACTTACATTCAAAATTATTAACTAGGAATCATTATTAAAAAAATGCTTAATCTGAAAAAATTCATCCTAATGCTATGTATCGCCTCACTCTCGGCCTGCGGCGGGAATGTTGTTACAAAACCTGAAAATAAAGCACCCGCAGCGACAACAAAGCCTTCCAGTAAGGGCGGTGGATATTATTTAGATGATGGTCCTGGCGATAATGCACCTGCAAATATAGATAGCATCCCTGATGCAGTATTAAAAACTGAACCCTTCTTTACTCGATCCAACAAACCTTACTCGGCGCTTGGTCAACAATACATACCTATGACCAGCTACGTCCCATACAAAAAACAAGGTGTCGCGTCCTGGTACGGAAAACGCTATCACGGCAGAAAAACTTCGACGGGTGAAATTTACGATATGTACGCCATGTCTGGTGCGCACACTACTCTACCATTGCCTAGCTACGTTAAAGTCACAAATCCTGCCAATGGAATCTCTGTGATTGTACGACTCAACGATCGAGGGCCATTCAAGCATGATCGACTCATTGACCTATCCTACGCCGCCGCATACAAATTAAGATTGATTGGTCAGGGCAGTGGTCTAGTAGAAGTTGAGGCCATAGACACTAGCGCCGAAGCATTACAAAAAATAGCTAGCAACAATACGCCTACGCCCGCGGCGGCTCCTGCTGAAACACCTCCAGCTAAGCCCGTAGAGGCTGAGCCTGCCTCTTCAGTAACGCCTGTCTCCAGTCAATTATCTGCCAACAACGAAATAAGCAATGCAACCCAGTATTACGTACAAGCGGGTGCATTTAAGAGTCAGGCAAATGGCGAATTGCTACAGAAAAAAATTAAAGGGTTAAATCTGGGCGAAAATATAGACGTTTCTAACGTGTATAATAATGCTTTATATCGCGTCAAGCTTGGCCCCTACCCGAGCAAAAAAGAAGCTGATGCTTCAGCAGTAAAAATACACTCACAATTAAACATCCCCGCCATCGTTCTTAATCAATAGGCAATATAAAAACCATGACCCGCAGCATTTTAAATCGCGTTATTTTCACTTTTCTTATTTCTAGCGTTACGCTTGCGCCGCTGGCACAAGCCAACAATGCACAAATTGCACCGCCACCTAATCTGGCTGTCAAAGCTTACCTGCTTAATGACGTTAACAGCAACCACGTGATTGCCTCACTAAACGGCAAAATGCGTGTGGAACCTGCTTCGCTCACCAAAATAATGACGGCTTATTTATGCTTCGAAGCACTGAAAAGTGGTCAACTACAGCCCACACTCACGATACCCGTCAGTGAACACGCATGGAAAACAGAAGGCTCCAAAATGTTTATCGAGCCAAACAAACCAGTGACTGTAGATGAGCTACTGCACGGCATGATTATTCAATCTGGCAATGATGCTTCTATCGCCCTAGCGGAAGGTATAGCCGGGACAGAACCACAATTTGCAGAAATGATGAATAAAGAAGCACTTCGCTTGGGCATGAAAAACACCCATTACATGAATGCAACAGGACTGCCTGACCCAAATCACTACACGACAGCCGAAGACTTATCAATTCTGGCGACAGCTTTAATTCGCGACTTTCCAGACCAATACAAACGCTTATACTCGATCAAAGAATATAGCTACAACAACATTAAACAACCCAACCGTAACCGTCTACTTTGGCTAGACCCCAATGTCGACGGCATGAAAACAGGACACACTGAATCGGCTGGATACTGCCTGATTTCATCAGCCAAGCGTGATGGCATCCGGCGCATTTCTGTTGTCCTTGGTGCCCCTACCGACGCAGCACGTGCAACTGAAAGCCAAAAGTTACTGAATTATGGATTTCAATTTTTTGATACCAGTTTAGTGTATAAACAAGGGCAATCTATCAGCCAACTTAAAGTTTGGAAAGGTAGTGACAATCAAGTCGCTGCCACTGTTGCCGATAACGTGTACATCACTTTACCAAAAGGTGAATACGCGAATGTAAAAGCGACTGTATCTAGCAGACAACCTTTAGTTGCACCTATCAAAAAAGGGCAGGTTGTTGGTAGCGTTAAATTTTCATTGAATGGCGCAACTATCGATGAACATCCATTGGTAGCGGCTGAATCAGTTGAAGTTGCAGGCATGTTTGGACGTGCATGGGACTCTATCAAACTGTTACTACAATAACCAATGGTGATCAATCATGGCTGAAAAAGATTCTGAAAATACAACAAACCCTCCATTACTTGAGTTTCCATGCGACTTCCCCATCAAAGTGATGGGTGAAACGCAGGACATATTTTCAGAAACGATTATCAGCCTGATACAAACGATGTTGCCAGAATTTAACGCAAGCAACATCGAAATGCGCGCAAGCTCCGGTGGAAAATACATCAGCCTCACCTGTACAGTGACTGTAACTTCTCAAGTGCAGCTGGATAATGTGTACCGCCTGCTTACGTCACACCCCTTGGTTAAATATACGCTCTAACTTATGCTGCAACCCTTAAAGGTGCGGCATCTGGGCGTTACCGATTTTGAAACCACCTGTATAGCAATGCAGGACTTTACTGCGAATCGGCAACCAGACACGCCAGATGAGCTATGGCTTACAGAACACCCGCCCGTTTATAGTCTAGGCCTCAATCGTAAAAGTGTGCGCTTACCTAGCCGTGATGACATTCCGTTGGTGCATACTGACCGTGGCGGAAAAATCACCTATCACGCTCCCGGGCAAGTCATCATTTATGTCTTACTAGACCTAAAGCGCAACAATCTTAACATCCGCAGCCTAGTCAGCCTGTTAGAAAATACTGTAATAGGATTGCTAGCTGGTTACGGTGTGCAAGCGACAGCTAAAACCGATGCACCTGGCGTCTATGTACAAGACCATCAAGGGCTGGAGGCTAAAATCGCATCACTAGGTTTACGCATTAAAAACAATTGTTGTTATCATGGCTTAAGCCTTAATGTAGATATGGATCTAAACCCATTTTCAGCAATAGATCCTTGCGGATATGCTGGCTTGGCCGTCACACAAACAAAAGCTTTAGGCATTGATGCCAACACCCAAGTGATGGGTGAATTACTACTCAAAAAACTCACCGCTCAATTTGCGAACGGATATAAAAATGGCAGAAACTAATACGCGTAAAATTGCAGGCGTCAAAGAAATCGACGCAGCTAAAACCTCACGCATTCCTATCAAAATCATTCCACAGCCTATCCAACGTAAGCCGGAATGGATACGCATGAAAGCACCAGACTCAGCGCGCTACCAAGAGATTAAACGTGTGCTGCGCGAAAACAAATTACACACCGTTTGCGAAGAAGCCAGCTGCCCAAATATTGGCGAATGCTTTAGTAGTGGCACAGCCACCTTTATGATTCTGGGCGACATTTGCACGCGCCGCTGTCCATTTTGTGATGTTGCACATGGCAAACCTCTACCGCCTGACGTGAATGAACCGGAAAATCTGGCACGTACCATCGCGCAGATGAAGCTCAACTACGTAGTCATTACCAGTGTAGACCGTGATGACTTGCGTGATGGTGGCGCACAACACTTTGTTGATTGCATTCGTGCGGTACGAGAGCTGTCACCCAACATCAGAATTGAAATTCTCGTGCCAGACTTCCGCGGCCGTCTAGACGTTGCCATGAAGATTCTCAGCGATGCGCCGCCAGATGTCATGAACCATAACTTAGAGACCGTGCCGCGCCTATATAAACAAGCCCGCCCTGGTTCTGATTACCAAAACTCACTCCTGTTACTAAAAACATTCGGTGAAATGTACCCCAACGTACCGACCAAGTCTGGGCTAATGCTAGGGCTAGGTGAAACTGACGAAGAAATTCTAGAGGTTATGCAAGATTTGCGCGCAAATGGCGTCAGCATGCTCACTCTGGGGCAATATCTACAACCTAGCGTGCACCACTTTCCTGTCATGCGCTACGTAAAACCACAAGCATTTGACGCATTAAAACAAAAAGCTGAGGATATGGGCTTTAACAATACCGCCAGTGGCCCCATGGTAAGAAGTAGTTATCATGCTGACGCCCAAGCGCATGATGTAATATTGTGAGGCAACATAAGTAAATAAGAAACTATAGAAGATAATGAGAATTTACATAAGTTAAATTTCTGCTAAATCTGTGAGCTAACGCTAATTTTCGGTACGTTAATTATCAAACTGTGAATAGTTATGAATACATAAAAGATTTGTCTTTCTATAAGCTAACAAGTAGGTGCAAAAAGTCTTAACTGCCTTTTTACGAAAGAATGGATGGTGCTTGTCCTCTTTGGTATTGAAGCCCAACGTTCCCTATACCGCAGGATTACCCACCTGTTTTAGCCATAATGCGGACAATTTTATGAGGTGACTCTAAGAAATCATGGCGCTCCGGCTTCATTGTGATAGCTTGGATAATCGCATGTTGTAATTCTACATCTGTTGCGCCTGCACGTAATAGGGTGCCAAGCTCTACCTTATTCTCTTGGCCTAGGCACAAGTACAAGGTCCCGGTGACCGATAGCCGTACTCGGTTACAGCTTTCACAAAAATGCTGTGACATAGGTGTGATAAATCCGATGGATACCTTCTTGTCGCTAGACGTTAGGTAACGCGCAGGCCCCTTATTATTCTCAAAATCAGCTTCGACTAAACCATATTGTGTACGAATCATGTCATGTATTCTTCTAAGGTCAACCCAACCCATACTCTGCCCAGTATTGCCCATTGGCATTACCTCAATAAATCTTAGTATGAAGCCTTGCGCTATGCAATATTCCACCAACGATTGAATTTCTTTATCATGCGTATCCCGCATCACTACGGTATTTATTTTAACGGGAGTTAGCCCTACCTGTTTTGCTGCGGAAAGACCCAACAACACTTCATTGAGAGAATCACTACCTGTAACATTAAAGAATCTTTCAGAATCTAGCGAATCTAAGCTTACGTTTAGACGCTTAAGTCCTGCACTCTTCAGCGATTCCGCATGTCTCGCGAGTTGTGTTGCATTGGTACTCAGGGAAATATCGCTTATACCAGGTAATACAGCAATACGTGAAACTAACGAAGCAATATCTTTACGCAAAAGGGGTTCACCACCAGTAATCCTGATGTGAGAAACGCCAAGGATTGCAAAAGCTCTGGCAATCCTCTCTATCTCCTCGAATGTGAGCCATTCTTTTGGCACATCGAACCCATTGAAGCCCTTAGGCATACAGTAGTTACAGCGGAGATCGCAACGATCCGTGACGGATAGACGTAAGTACTTAATGACACGACCATAAGGATCAATCAACTCACGTTTAGGTAAATTAATTAATCTAGACATACATGAATTTCAACCATGAGTTAATCCATTATTCATTACTAAAGCAGTTGTCATTAAGTGCGGTTTATACCAAACTCACTTCAACCAAATTATCACTAAATGTCGTGGAGTGTCCCATATCCCCAAACTCTGCTGAGCTAATACAATTCACAGTGCCGTTATTAAGTTGACGCCAATAGCCTAAAGTTGCCACCACAATTCCTGCATTCACATCATTTGAGATTCTAGCCACGCACTCAAATGCGCCACGGTCATTAAACACACGTACTATGTTACCTTCTTGAATGCTGCGTGCTTTTGCATCTATTTGGTTAATCATCACAAATTGCTCACCTTGCCCTTTGATTTTTTCTTCCACATTGGCATAGCAGGAATTTAAAAAACCATGACTCTTAGGCGAGATAATATTGAGTGGAAATTTTGTGGCCAACGCTGGGTTAGTGGCAGGTGTTTCGCGTGAGGCCACGTAGTCTGGTAAGGCATCTAATGCTTCACCTGGCTGAAAGCCCTCGTACATTTGACGGAATGGCCCAGCCACAAAGTTTTTGGCACCCTCTACCAGAAAGTGACATTTGCCTGTGGGCGTGGGGAACTCACCTTTTGCATGGCGCGCACGTGCATCTTTGTCGCCGAAGGCTTTTAAGCGCGCAAAGCCATGTTCACGCATGTAAGCTAAATCGACACCTTCGCATGTTGGGGATGCCCAATCCACATAATTTTCCAGACATTCACTATCTGTCCATTTGAAGTTATCTTCTTCATAGCCCATCCGTTTAGCCAATTGCCTAAAAATTTCATTATTTGGAAGTGCTTCACCAGGTGGCTCGATACATTTTTCATTGTAGGTGAGATAGAGGTGGCCCCATGACAGCACCATGTCTTCCATCTCCGCACCCATGGCGGCTGGCAACACAATATCTGCATACGCTGCGGTATCTGTAATAAAATGCTCTGCCACTACTAAGAATAAATCTTCACGCTCTAAGCCTTTAATTATTTTATCGGTTTCAGGCGCTTGCGTAATCGGGTTGGTATTCCATACCATCATGGATTTAATCGGTGTTTCGAGTTTAGTCTCACCTGTGAGTACACGGCCCAGCTGCAAGTTATTCACAACTGGCGTGCCTTCAGGAATTAAATCTGGGCGCGAAATTACGTCAAATTTATACGGATGCTCCCATACTGGAAATTGCAGCGCTCCGCCACCCACATGGCGCCATGCGCCAATCAAGGCAGGCAAACAACTAACAGCGCGAATGGCTTGGCTACCGCCATAGCTTCTTTCTAACGCCACACCAAGGCGAATCACGGCAGGTGGCGTAGTGGCGTACTCTCTGGCAAATCTGCGAATATCTGCCGCAGGAATGCCTGTAATTACTTCTGCCCATTCAGGCGTTCTTGTTTTAGCGCGCTCCGCCAGTTCGGCATAACCTACCGTGTAATTATCCACATAGTCTTGGTCTACCAAGCCTTCCGCAATAATCACGTTCATCATCGCCATTGCTAGTGCGCCATCAGTGCCAGGTTTTGGTGCAATATGCCAATCGGCTGCTTTTGCGGTTTTTGAGGCGTAGGAGTCAATCACTACCACCTTGGCACCTTTTTTCTGTGCCTCATGAATAATGTGCCAGTGATGCAAATTGGTACTCACCGAATTACATGCCCAAATCACAATATATTTAGAGTGACTAAAGCTTTCTGGATCTACGCCAGCGGTTGGCCCAACCGTGAGTAACCATGCTGTGCAAGAGCCTTCACCACAGAATGTGCGCTCACACACTGTGGCGCCCATGCGGTTAAAAAAGGCGTCGCCACCATTTAAGCCATGTACCAGGCCTTGGTTGCCTAAATAACTGTTGGGCATAATGGCATGCGAGCCATCTCTGGTAATAATGGTTTTCCATTTACTGGTGATTTCGTCTAAGGCCTCGTCCCAAGAAATACGTTTGAACTGTTTACTACCTTTGGGGCCTGTGCGTTTGAGGGGGTAGAGGAGGCGATCTGGGTGGTAGTGGCGTTTTTCGTAATCTTTTAATTTTACGCACAAGCCGCCCCGCGTCATCGGGTGCTCTTTATTACCTGTGACAGAAATAAGCTTTTTATCTTTAACCGTGTATACCATACTACAAGTATCGGGGCAGTCATGTGGACAGCCGCCGTGAAAGGTTTTTACATTTTGAGACACGTCAGTCATAGAGCTCTCCCTAGTTTTTTAGTAACTTCAATCGTGATAATGCATATTAAAAAATTTAACTCTTCTCATATCAAAGATATGTTGTTTTAAAGGCTAAGAACATTTCCATTTAATAAATGCAGTGCTGCCAAGACAATTTACGGGCAAGCATCTTTTAGAACGTTTTCTTTAGTAAATATTTTTAGTCCACTCCAACTTAGCAATATTCAATTTTTTTAAATTATGAATGCACTTATGTATAATTCATTATAGACAGACCTTTCTTTATGTCAACAGTTACTTATAAAGGGAATTTGCTCGTGAAAATAAATATTGGCCTTGCCCTCAAAAACTGGAGTCCATAGCTAATGATAAAATTAGCTCAAGGAGCAGTAAATGAAAGCGAAACAGTCAAAAGCGCAGTTCACAATAGAATTTAAGCAAGAAGCCTTCGTCTGGTTAAATCAGGTCAGCCAGCGATGCAAGTGGCATCCACATTAGGCATGCCACATCAGACTTTAGATAATTGGCTGCGTGCGGACAAGCTTGGCAAGCTATCTGGTGCTGGTGAGCGTGTTGTTTCACCAGAGCAAATGGACTTAACTCGCCTGCGCGCCGAGAACGCTCAACTAAAAATGGAGCGCGATATATTAAAAAAAGCGGCAGCGTACTTTGCCAAAGATCATCTGTAAAGTACGCTTGGATTCATCAAAATCACTCCTATTGGCCTATCTCAACCATGTGCCAAGTACTTGATGTCAGTGAAAGCGGTTATTACCACCACTGGACACGCGGCATTGCCCGTCATCGCATTCATGACATGGCGCTTTTAACGCAATTCGCGCCATACACAAAGAAGTTAAAGGCGAATACGACTGGCCGCGCATATGGAAAACCTTACAAGTAAGAGACATCAAAGTCAGTAAAGAGCGTGTACGTCAGATGAAGCAGCATGGCATTTAAGCACGTGGCAAACGTAAATTTGTGGTGACAACAGACAGCAAGCATGCTTACCTATTGCGCCCAACTTATTGCAGCGCAACTTTACACCGTAGCACCTAATCGAGTCTGGACTGGCGACATCACTTACATTCAAACGGACGAAGGCTGGCTCTATTTGGCGGTGGTACTGGACTTGTTTAACCGCCAAGTGGTTGGTTTTAGTATGCAAAAGCGCATGCGCAGTAGCTTAGTCAGTGATGCCTTACGCATGGCATGGTTTAGACGCAAGCCGAATAAGGCTCAGGTACTCATCTTCCACAGTGACCGTGGCAGTCAGTATTGCAGTGAAGTTTATCAAGCTGAACTGAAACGTTTCAACATCCAGTCGTCTATGAGCCGCAAAGGGGATTGTTGGGACAACGCCCCTACTGAAAGTTTGTGGGGTAGCTTAAAGGTTGGAAGATTGTACGGCAGACGATTTGCAACTAGGCGCGAGGCGATAAATGAAGTCATTGATTGGTTGATGTTCTATAATCACAGTAGATTACATTCAACGCTAAACTACATGAGTCCGATGCAATTTGAAGAGCGTTGGCTTGCTGAACAACGGAAAAAGTCGGCATAATAACTAAGGTTATGGACTCTATTAAATAGAGGCAAGGTCACTAGCGCCGCTGACCACACTTAACATACTGTATAAATTAGAGAAAACATGGTTCCACATCTGACTACCGCACTAAATGGCCCGCTTCTTTCACTAGAAAAGAATATGCTTGATGCCATGCCTAAAATTGAGCATTGGTTTCGCACACAATGGTTAGAATATGCGGCTCCCTTCTACGCTTCAGTTGATTTACGTAACTCTGGATTCAAATTAGCTCCTGTTGATACCAACCTATTTCCAGGAGGCTTTAACAATCTCAATCCTGACTTTATGACATTGAGCGTACAAGCCGCCATGGTCGCAGTTGAGAAAATATGCCCTGAAGCGCGTCGCTTACTCATCATTCCAGAAAATCACACACGAAACACTTATTATTTGCGCAACGTGATAGAGCTAGCCAAGATACTAAGGCAGGCTGGGCTGGATGTACGTATTGGCTCTATCTCCCCTGAAATCACTGTGCCAACTACGCTTGAAGCGCATGATGGACAGAAAATATTGCTAGAGCCAGTTGTCCGTATTGGTAACCGTATCAAATTACCGAAAGCCTCAACGGGCGACTTGTCACTAGAAGAATTTGATAGCTGTGCGATTCTGCTCAACAATGATTTGTCCGGTGGCATTCCAGAAATCCTCAAGAATCTTGAGCAAGACCTGATTCCTCCGCTACATGCCGGTTGGAGTACACGTCGAAAGTCACAACATTTCACGGCCTACAACCGTGTCGCCAGTGAGTTTTCAGCATTACTCGGCATAGACGAATGGCTGCTAAACCCCTATTTTGATACTTGTGGCGAGATAGACTTTAATGCACGCACGGGTGAAGAGTGCTTGGCACTCAAAGTAGAACAGTTGCTCGCCAAAATCAAAACCAAATATGCGCAATATGGTGTTGAGCAAGAACCTTTTGTTATTGTAAAAGCGGATGCCGGCACGTATGGCATGGGCATTATGACGGTAAAATCACCAGATGATGTCCGCGATTTAAACCGCAAAACCCGCAATAAAATGTCAGTAGTGAAAGAAGGCCTACAAGTCACAGAAGTCATTATTCAAGAAGGTGTTTATACCTTCGAAAGTATTAACGACGCCGTTGCCGAGCCTGTTGTCTATATGATGGATCACTTTGTCATCGGTGGCTTCTATCGTGTACACACTGCACGTGGCGTAGATGAGAACCTAAACGCCCCCGGCTCAAGCTTTGTACCATTAGCTTTTGAAAAGCCATGCAGCTTGCCAGATTGCACTGGCGCTCCTGATGCAACACCTAACCGCTTTTATGCCTATGGCGTAGTCGCTCGTTTAGCATTACTTGCGGCAGCAATTGAGTTGCAAGAACAGGACCCTTTGAACGCATGAAACTCGTCTTTATCTTAGATCCTCTCGATAACCTAAAAATCGAAAAAGATACCAGCCTTGCCATCATGCGTGAAGCCGCAAGTCGTGGGCACAACTTGTATGTGAGTATGCAGCATGACCTGTTTTTACGCGGCAATATCGCAAAAATCACGGCTAAAAAACTTAGTTTCACCTCACAACACTATGTGCTGGAAGAGGCTCGTGAATACATCCCCGCAGACTTTCACGCTGTCATCATGCGTAAAGACCCTCCTTTCGACAACGAGTACCTATACAGCACCTACTTGCTGGAAATTGCCAGCGAACAAGGTGCAAAAGTGTATAACAACCCTGCGGCCATACGCAGTTGGAATGAAAAACTATCAGTTACCCGCTTTCCGCAATTTGCACCAGAGTTTCTGGTCACTGCGAACAATGACTTAATCCGTGAGTTTTTGAATACACATCAGGATATTGTTGTTAAGCCATTGGATGGAATGGGTGGCAGCAGCATATTCAGGCTGAAACTGGACGACCCTAATATCAGCGTCATTTTAGAAACCATCACACTATTTGGCACATGTACGGTGATGGCACAACGCTATTTACCCGAGATTCTACAAGGTGACAAACGCATTATTGTGATTGATGGCAAGCCACTACCCTACTCCTTGGCACGTATCCCCAAAGCTGGTGAAACACGTGGCAACCTTGCGGCTGGCGGCACTGGCGTTGCACAACCACTCACTGCAAGGGATATGGAAATTGCCATCGCCGTTGGAAAAACACTCAAAGCAGAAGGGCTATTCTTAGTGGGGCTAGATGTGATTGGCGAGCATTTAACTGAAATCAATGTCACCAGCCCGACAGGTATGGTGGAAATTGCCAAACAAACCAGCTGTAATCCTGCACAAGTGTTTATGGATGCCCTCGAGCGCTATTAACAGCAAGCCATGCGTTACTTGCTCATACCATTACTGTTATTACTGACCAGTTGCTTTAAAGAGCCGCTATACCATAGTCAAAGCTACGTGTTCGGAACCTTGGTAGACATCAGTATCTATGGCGAATCTGATGAACTTGCCCGGCAACACGCCGACCATATCCTGCAGGACTTTCAAAGTCTGCACAATCGATTTCATGCATGGAAACCTATATCAGCAACCCAGCTTAGTGAACTAGGCGAACTGAATGCTGCATTTCAAGCAGGCAAACAAGTGCCCATCAGCCCAGACCTTGCCAGCATATTGGCTGATGCGACAACATTATCGGTAAAATCTAACGGCTTATTTAACCCGGCAATCGGCCAGTTAATTGGCACATGGGGCTTTCAGCATGATGAATTTAGCCCTATTGATATCGACGACGCCAAAATACAGGCATTAGTCAAAGCCAAGCCAGCCATGACGGATATTGTGATCAAAGGCAAAATCGCCTACAGCACTAATCCCGCTGTGAAACTAGATTTAGGTGGCTATGCCAAAGGTTACGCACTGGATATTGCAGCAGCCTATTTGCGTCAGCAACATGTTAAAGACGCACTCATCAACATCGGTGGCAATATCATCGCACTTGGTCAGCATGGCGATAAACCTTGGCGAGTAGGCATACAACACCCGCGTAGCCCTACCGCGATTGCCACACTAGACCTCGCTGATGGTTGGGCCATCGGCACATCAGGCGATTATCAGCGCTACTTTATGCTAAATGGCAAACGCTACTGCCACATTATTGACCCACGAACCGGCTACCCAACACAGCATACACAAGCGGTAACAGTACTAGTGCCGCCTAGTAAAAATTCTGGAGTGTTATCCGATGTCACCTCAAAACCTATTTTTATTGAAAGTCCTGAAAATAGACTCAAAACGGCACAAGCCTTTGGCATTGAAAACTTCATGGTCATTGATGCGCAATCAAATATCTTTGTATCCAAACAAATGGCACAGAAATTACATTGGGTAACAACTGGTGTTAAATTTACGACACTCCCTTAAACGATTAAACCCCAAGTTACTCACTAAGTACTTATTCATTGGTGATTGGCTGATTGTTATAGCAAGTTTGATTGGCGTATTTTTTTTATTCCAGACCCTGTGGTCTAATGAATCGGCAGCAAAAGTTCAAATTACAGTGGGCGATAAAATTTACGCAACCTATAGTTTAAATCAGCAGCGTGAAATCCATATACATGGAAAATTAGGTGACACCGTAATCAGTATTTCACAAGGTAAAGCGCGCTTTGCAAAATCCCCATGCCATACACAATATTGTGTGCATCAAGGCTGGCTAACGCATGCAGGGCAAGCCGCAATCTGCTTACCCAATCAGGTCAGCTTGGAGTTACTTGGCGAAACTAAACCTTATGACTCACTTAATTATTAGCCTGTGATGCCAAGTTGGACTTCAAATTGAAAACCATACACATTCAAACCAGCATCGATGACCATCGCGTAGCCAAATTAGCCGCTTTTGCTATTGCCTTACACATGGTTGAGGCCATTATTCCATCACCATTACCCGGTGTTAAACCAGGCATCGCCAACATTGTCACGTTATATGTGCTATATCAATATGGCTTCGCCACGGCGGCTTGGGTGAGTATTTTACGCGTATTTGCCAGCAGCTTATTACTCGGACTGTTCTTATCCCCGACCTTTGCCCTAGGCTTGAGTGGTGCGATATGCAGCTTGTGTATTTTATGGCTGGCGACGCACTTACCAAAAAAATGGTTTGGTCCAGTCTCACTAAGTATATTGGCTGCTTTTGCACATATTGGAGGACAATTGCTTATGGTACGTTTATGGCTAATTCCACACGCAGGTGTCGCTTATCTTGTGCCAATATTTGCTGTCGCAGCTTTATTTTTCGGCTGTATCAATGGTTTAATTACGGCTAAATTACTTGCAAAAGATTCTCATTGATACAAATAAAAAGCGCTGCTTAGCTGCTCTTTTTATTTGTATCAATGAGAAGTGAAGTCTAATTCGTCAACTCACGCCAAATTGCCCGTTTACTTGAAAATCCTATAGAACTCGAACCAAACTTAGCATTTGGTACCAAGGTTGGTGTTGGGTTATTAGCAGTAGTTACTGAAACTACAGGTTTACCATTGATATAAACAATATTGATACCAACAGGTGGTGCATTAGTTTTAGTTGAGAGGATACCTGTTGAATCAACTGCTCCACCAGTTTTATAGTTAAAGTAGTTTACCCAACCATAGCCACCTGGAGAGCAGACTGTATTAGATGGAACTGTTGTAGGCACAACTAAGGTACCTGACACCAACCTCGCGGAAACATTCTGACGCTCACCTGAATCAGGCAAATCAACATACCATCCATTCCCGCTAGAAAAGTAATCTGCAGTACTATATGGGCCTGTACGACTAGCTCCAGCCGTGACTAAAGTTTGGGCCGTTAAAAAGTTGCGCGCATTATTGAGAGTAGTACCACTATCTTTAATGGCATAAATAGTCTGCTGTTGTGTATTAGTCAGGTCACTTAACTCCAGATATTTACCAGTACCGACAAATACCACACGATTACCGCTAATTTTACCTAGTTCCGGACGTGTCGTAACTGGTTGAGAGATACCACTTGCATCTTTAAGTGTAGCCACCAGAAAAGGGTTACTTCCAGAAGCAGCGGCTGCATTTATATCAAAACGCCACAAATTCCCCAATAGGTCTCCAGCATAGGTATACAGTGCCTGATTATTCTTGCTCGGACTCTCGACCCATGAATCAATTTTAGCTAAACCACTTGGTGTAACACTATCACCCACGCCAGTACTAAATTTACTTACTGAAGAAGCTGGCCCAGTGTTAGCGTCTAAGACATATAAATAACCTTGCCCTGCACCACCGCCTGTGGTGTTATTGTAACCAGAGGTTAACAACACCACCCAAGTACCATCTGCTTTTTTAGTAATCTCAGGGTTACCAAAACTGTAACCCATATCACTATCGTTCGAAGTATCAAACTCCCACAACAACTTAGGAGTGTCTCCCGTAATATCTAATGCATAAAACCCCTTACCTCCCCCATTTAGACCGCCAACCAGAATGGTTTTCCAATCACTGGCAGTCGCACAAGGTGATGAACAAATATCAGAGACTGTCGTACTACCATTCACATAGTTGGTATGCATAGAGGAATAGTTATTATCGGCTAGCTTCCACTTATTTGGTATCACCATGC
>DAIDAH010000042.1 GCA_027310735.1 Methylotenera sp.
CTATTGTTGATAATAAAACTCGCAACATTATCAAGTACGAAGCGCTGATTAGGCTAATCGAAAAGGATGGCAGCGTTATCAGCCCGTATGCCTTTTTAGACATGGCAAAGAAAATGCGGATGTATGGTCAGTTAACCACAGTCATGGTAGAAAAAACGTGTGCGATATTTAAGAATAGCACGATTCCAGTGAGCATCAATTTATCAACAGAGGATTTGCTAAATGCCGAATTAGCGGACATGATTGAAAAGACAATTTTGTCCAACGGCATGGCGCAGACAATGATTTTTGAAATACTGGAAAGTGAAGGTATCGAGAATTACACGGAGGTCAGCGCCTTTGTTGATCGTTTTAAATCACTGGGCTGCCGCTTTGCAATTGATGATTTTGGTTCCGGCTACTCAAATTTTGATCACTTGCTAAAGCTTAGTGTAGATACAATAAAAATTGATGCCAGCTTAATTAAAAATCTGCAGCATGACCGTAATGCGAGAATCTTTGTGCAGCATATTTGTGATTTTGCACATGAAATGGGAATTACAACCGTGGCTGAGTTTGTGGCGAATGAAGATATTTATCTGAGAGTTAAAGATATCGGCATTGATGCCTCGCAGGGCTACTATTTTTATGCACCTTCACCGCATCTAGTAGCAGAATAAAATTAAGTCTTTATTCTGAATTCACCGCTAATCCACATATTGTGGCTATCAGGCGGTAACACTTTTAGGTAATGATTGGATGTTTTGGGTGTTTTACATTTGTTTGTAGGCAATAAAAAAGAGCCAGCTATTTAGCTGGCTCTTTCTCTACAATATTGACATCAGGTCTTTCTAACTCAACGAGAGAACCCACTTCACGATGGTTTTGATGTCATCATCCTTCACTTGAGGGCTATTTGGAGGCATAGGCATCTTGCCCCATGTGCCGCTCCCACCCACTTTTACTTTTTCGACTAAACGTGCTTCCGCAGACTTGTCACCTTTATACTTTGTGGCGACATCTTTGTAAGCTGGCCCAATGATTTTAACTTGTACATTGTGACAGTTTAGGCAGCCACTCTTTTGAGCAAGTGCTTCTGCTGGGTCTGCGGCGTTAGCTGCCTGAACACTCAACATCAATGTGCTAAATAAAAATGCGTGCTTAAATAGTGTTTTCATTAATACTTACTCCTTTCCAAGTTAGAGGCTAAATACGTTCATTGCACCGCCGCCAGGAGCCGCATTGTATTTAACAAGGTCTTTGTAACCACCTGCAGCACCTAAGCCATCAGTATCATTAGTTAAGCCCAAGTTCATTGCAACGCCAGCCCAGCCACCAATGCCTGACAATACGCCGATGTATTGTTTACCTTTGTGACCGTAAGTAATAACGTTACCAACTACGCCTGAACCCACCTGGAATTTCCATAACTCTTTACCTGTATTGGCATCAACGCCTTTTAACCAGCGATCAAGTGTGCCGTAAAATACAAGGTTAGAGGCTGTTGCAAGTGCACCACCCCAAGCTGAGAATTTCTCTTTGTTGTACCATGCGGCTTTACCTTTTAAGCCATCCCAAGCCATAAAGCCACCCATTACGCCATCAGGGCCTGCAAACATGGTGAGTGTTGATCCAACCCATGGTTGCCCTGCAATGTATTTGGCTTCTACAGGTTCATAAGTCATACATACATGGTTGAGCGGCACATAGAACAATTTTGTTTTTGGTGAGAACGCTGAAGGTTGTTCATCTTTCACACCCAATGCAGAAGGACAAATGCCTTTTGCGTTGTAGTCTTGGTGAGTTGAGTATTTCGGATCTTTAACTGGCACGCCAGATTTAAGATCGATACTGGTTGCCCAGTTTACAAACGGATTCATTTTGTTTGCAACGATGAGTGAACCATTGGTGCGGTCAAATGTATAGCCAAAGCCATTGCGGTCAAAGTGAGTTGCCAGCTTCTTGCCATCAGCATCCCATAATACGATTTCATTCATACCATCGTAGTCCCACTCATCATGTGGAGTCATTTGGTAGCCCCATTTAGCCATGCCTGTATCTACATCGCGAGCAAAAATCGTCATAGACCACTTGTTGTCGCCAGGGCGTACATCAGGATTCCATGTGCCTGGATTGCCTGTACCGTAGTACATTAAATTCAATTTTGGATCATATGAGTACCAACCCCAAGTTGGGCCACCACCATTTTGCCAGCCATCTTTTCTAGCTTGTGGTTTCAACCAGGTTTTTACCCCTAAGTCTTTTTCTGGGAATTTTAACTGGTCTTTGGTAAGTGCTTTGAATGAACCGCCAATCTTATTGCCGCCGTTCACATCTTCGTAAACAGATAGTGCACTGTAATGTGGGTTATCTTTGTTGAAGTCATCACCAATCAAAGCATCTTTGTCTGAGCCAGTGCTGTAAGCACGCCATACTAAAGCGCCATCTTTGATATTGTAGGCAGTAATATAGCAACGAACACCATACTCACCACCTGAACAGCCTGTAATCACTTTGTCTTTAATGACGTGAGGTGCATTGGTGTTAGATGCGCCTGACTTGGTATCTGTCACTTGGGCTTCCCAAATTTTATCGCCAGTCTTGGCATTCAGTGCTACCAGTTTGCCGTCGTTTTGTTGCAGGAATATCTTGCCGTCGCCGTAGCCTAAACCACGGTTAACGTTGTCGCAGCAAAGCAATGCTTGAATTGCTGGGTCTTGTTTTGGAAAGTATGACCAAAGAATCTTTTGATTGTCATTTAAGTCCAGCGCATATACGTTATTCGGAAAGGCGGTATGGATATACATAATGTCATTAACAACAAGCGGTGCACCTTCATGGCCACGATTGACACCTGTTGAGAATGTCCATGAGAGTTTCAAGTTTTTAACATTGCCTTTGTTGACTTGGCTTAAGCGGCTATAACCTGTATTACTGTAGTCTTTGCGTGGGTGAGCCCATTGATTATCGTCTTTCATGAGCTTGGATAACTCATCTTCAGCAAATGCTGGTGAGTTTAATAGGCCAAACAGGCCTGCACCCAAAGCAAGGCTAGCGCCAAAGGTACGTTTAAATTGATGATTCATTTTGCATCCCCAAATATAAAATTTTAAGTTATGTATTACTGGTTTCATGCGTTGAAACACTATTGGTAACGGTGCTAGTATTGCAAGTGATGTGCCAACCCTATAAATAGACATTTCTTAAATCAGATTTGGCTGATAAAATGTTTTAAAATCAATCAATTATTTTTTTTCGGCGAACTTTTTTATAACACAGTAACTTAATAGATTTAGTGCTTCTGACTGTGTCAGAACGGAACAATTGTCATGTGACAGATGTTCACTAGATTTGAGATATTTAACTAAGTAAATGAATCATTCTCCAATAGATAACACTCCCGCTATATTGCAGGCCAGAAGTGAATTTTTGACTAATGGTAATGTGCAGCAGGGCGCCATCGCTGAAGCGATTGAGCGTTCATGGCGGCGTTGCCTAGCCAATGGTGTTAATACACATTCGCCAGCGAGTCTTGAAGTGGTGACAGCACAGGAGCTAGCACTTAAGCGAGAGAAGAATAGTCAGCTGCTTACGCTTGCCCGCCCTGAAATGGAGACCTTGAACGAGCAGATAGCACATACACGTAATATCGTGATCTTGACGGATGATGAGGGTGTCATCCTGCATAGTATGGGCGGACATCATTTCCTCAAAGAGGATCAGCGTATTGCCTTATCTGCAGGTGCGTCTTGGCATGAAGATCATCGTGGTACCAATGCTATTGGCACTGTGCTGGTTGAGCAGGCAGCGCTTACGGTACAAGGTGCCGAGCATTTTATGGCACAGCATCACTCACTCAGTTGCTCGGCCGTACCAATTTTCGGTCCTGAGAATCAGCTTGTCGCGACATTGGATGTGTCTAACGATTTTAATATGTCGCAACAACACACATTGGCATTGGTGAAAATGTCTGCACAAATGATTGAGAATCGGCTTTTTCTGGCAAGTTATAAAAGTGATGTTGTATTGCACTTTCATGCTCGTCCTGAATTTATTGGTACGCTTTGGGAGGGCGTAGCGATGTTCACCGAGAGCGGTCAACTCGTGGCGACCAATCGAAGCGGGCAGTTTCAGCTTGGCTTGAATTCACAGCACGCAGATTTAAATGATACGCACACTAAGCTGCATGTAGATTTTAGCCAATTATTTGATATTTCTCTTACCAGTCTGCTCCGGCAGGTGGGTGGTACGGATAAACTGGTCATCCCGCTCAGGTTAAATAATGGTGCGCGCATTTATGTACAAGTCGAGTTACTGCACAAAAAATCTCAATTAAGTACCCCGGTATCACGTGTTGTTAAAAGAACCAGTGCGGCGAATTTAGAGTTATTGAATAGTGGGGATGCCAAAGTTGAACGTGCGATACTACAGATCAGGCAGGTGTTGTCACGGGATATTCCGATCCTCATTCAAGGTGAAACAGGGGTAGGCAAGGAACTTTTTGCTCGTGCTATTCACGAAGCCAGTGAACAGCACAACGGGCCTTGGGTCGCTGTAAATTGTGCCGCGTTACCAGAGGGGTTAATTGAAGCAGAGCTTTTTGGGTATGAAGAAGGCGCCTTTACGGGCGCAAGACGCAAAGGTAGTTCGGGGAAAATTGAGCAGGCTAATGGTGGGACTTTATTTCTGGATGAGATTGGTGATATGCCACTTTCATTACAAGCCCGCTTATTACGTGTGTTGCAAGAGCGCACTGTGACACCTTTAGGCAGCTCGAAATCTATACCGGTTAATTTTTCACTCATTAGCGCAACCAATCAAAAACTTAAAGAGCGCGTTGAAAGTGGAGATTTCCGCAGTGATCTTTATTATCGCATTAACGGGCTGAGCGTAGGCTTACCTCCGCTCCGTGAGCGTTCAGATTTGCTTGCACTGATAAATGTGATTTTGCATATAGAGCAAGCGGATAAGGTTGAAATTACACCAGAAGTGATGGCGATATTTAAAGCGCATTCGTGGCCGGGTAATATTCGCCAGCTACACAATGTGCTGCGAACCGCATTGGCGCTGGCTGATGGTGAACCAATTAGTGCGTTGCATCTTACTCAAGACTTTATTGATGAGATGAGTATGTCTACTGAAGTTCTTTTTCAATCAGGTGCATCAGCACAAGCGCTAGCATTAGATGATGTCACGACAAATGCGATAAGGTCTGCCATGCAAAGCCAATCTGGGAATATCTCTGCAGTCGCACGTCAGCTAGGCATTAGCCGCAACACACTTTATCGTAAACTTAAAGCGATGGGTCTAGCCTAAGGCTTGTTGGCATTAACTAGGTTTCAACTCCCTATAAGTTGAATGCACCAAAACGAGAGGAATCCGCCAAAAAGCACCAGTGTGGAAATGGGTTTTTCTTCTACCTCATGTGCTTCAATCAGCAACTCTTCTGTTACTAGGTAGAGCAGGGCGGCAGCACTGAAAGCTAGCGCTCCGCCAATCAGTGCTTTGGAAGCCCCAGCTAAAAGGTAACTACCAATCAATGAAAAAACCAGCACCGTAGCGCCTAGTGCGCCGGAAATGGCAATAATGCGCCAGCCAGCAACGGCTTCAGAGGCAAGCGCTAATCCTAAAAACAATAACTCTACCGATAGGCCTAACGCCAGAATCGTGCCTGTTTCTCCGCCAGCAGCGAATCCAGCACCGATGATGAATCCATCTGTGGCGACATCAATGAATGTTGCCAGCAGTAAGCCCATGCCAAGTCCTGCTGCAGCATTTAAACTCAATGCTTTATGTTCCAGATGCAATGTCCATAGTTTTAGTCCATACATAAATAGGCTGCCTAGTGCGAAAGCGCCAGCGATTACAAGTCCGGGTGCATGCTCACGGCCAATTTCTGGTAACAGTTCAACGGCCAGCGCAGCTAATACGACCCCAGCAGCAAAATGTTGAATGAGGCTTCTGGTATGGCGGTCTGGGCTCCATACGGATGCTAATATGCCGCCAAATAGCGCCACTAAAGCTGGAATGGACATCATCAATAGGCTGTGTGTATTCATGGTTTAAGCGCTTTAAGTTATGCGTAGTGTGAAAAGAAACGCCCTACAATGATAGGGCGTTGGTGTTAATGGAGACTGTTAGTCCCGGTTTATTTTGTTTCGCTAATTTTCTTCAGATTTTCTAGCCCACCCTTGTAAACGGCAGTGATGGCTTTTACTGCATCTTCATCACCTAAGCCCGTAGCGGGTTGCTCAGAAGTATCTTTGCGCTGGAAGTTGCCTTTCCATGTCACAAGTGATTTTCCGTCTTTGACTTCGCTTACTGTTACGGTAGAAGCGTAGTGGCTTACAGGTAGTACGCCTTCAATGATTTCATAATTAAAGGTTTTCTGTTTGAACTTGTAAGCAACTAATTTTTCTTTAATCGTGCCACCGTCTTGTAATGTTAAAACGCGAACTGCGCCAGGCTTGTTATTTTTGCCTTCAATGATTTCTGTTTTCTTCACGGCAGGGTGCCAAGCGCCCATATCACCAAAGCTATGAATCTTTGACCAGACGGCGCTAGCTGGCGCGTTGATTTCAATTTTCTCTTCTACGTTGAGCGTGGCTGCTTTTTCAGCAGATGCTGAGAGTGGGATGATGAATGCTGTAGCAAGCAGTGCAATGATAAGTTTTTTCATTGGGTGTTCCTTTAACTGATATTTAGAATGTGTTTAGTGTCTTAACGTTTGCCCAAATACATCTGCATGGGGGGCGCAGTAAGCTGAACGTAAGTCACTAAACATCCTCATCATAAATATTGAATCTTAAGGCAGGCTTAACAAATCATCATATTTACTTCAACGTTAAGGTTTTCTACAGTAGTTTGCTAAATACCTTGGATTTACGTTGAAAGTTATACAGATTCTGTTTTTCTTTTGGCAGATTCTCTACGCTTTTCTCAATAAAGCCGCGCTCTAAAAACCAGTGTTCTGTCCGTGTGGTCAGGCAAAATAAGCTTTTAAAGCCTAACTCTTTTGCTTGCGCGGCGCAGTAATAAAATAGTTTGTCGCCACGACCACCGCCTCGATAGGCTGGGTCAATCGCAAGGCAGGCAAACTCGGCGGTTTTTTCCTCAGGAAATGGGTACAGTGCTGCGCAACCAATAATGCGATTATCATGTTCCATCACATAAAAATGGTTGATTTCCATCTCGATGTGTTCGCGACAACGCCGTACTAAAAAGCCTTCAGCCTCCAATGGCTCAATCAGTTTTAAAATGCCACCTACATCATCGATATTGGCTTGGCGCATACTCTCAAGACTTAGCTCCGTCACCATGGTGCCAATACCATCTAGCGTGAATAGCTCTTGAATAATGGCACCGTCAATGTGGCGCGAAATTAAGTGTGTTCTGGCTACGCCATGCTCGCAAGCGCGAACTGCCGCGGGCAGATAGTAGTTAATGTCCTCTGAAATATTAATCGCTTGTTCGCTACCTCTTACATTCCGTAGAAAGTTTTTGGCTTTTTCAGCGGTCATTTCACGTAGGAGCTCACCGCGTAAGTTATGTACGCCTTCTGAATCCATTAAGAAAATCAGTTTGTCTGCATCCAGTGCAATAGCTGCGCTTACGGCAACATCTTCTAGGCTCAAGTTGAATGCCTCACCTGTAGGTGAGTAGCCGAGTGGCGAGAGCATGACCAGTTCGCCATCATCTAAACGTTTTTGAATGCCGGTGGCATCAACCCTGCGAACTTCGCCGGTATGCTGTAGATCAACGCCGTCACGCACGCCTAGCGGTTTGGCTGTAACGAAGTTGCCGCTCGCTACACGAATGTCTGAGCCAGCCATGGGTGAGTTCACCAAGCCCATTGAGAGTAGCGCTTCGATTTCTACGCGAATCGCGCCATTAGCTTCTTTTACGGCCTCCATCGCAAGGTCGTCTGTCACGCGTAGACCGTTAATGAGTTTGGGCGTCAATTTATCGCGCCGTAAACGTTGCTCAATTTGTGGGCGTGCGCCATGCACCAATACTAGTCGCACCTCTAGGCTGGCAAGCAGGTTTAAGTCATGCGATAGCGCGATGAATTGTTTTTCATTGACCACTTCGCCACCGAAGGCAATCACAAAGGTGCGACCACCAAAGGCGTGGATATAGGGCGCTGCGGAGCGGAACCATTGCACAAAATCTTTGGCGTTTGCATTGGTAATTTTATTGGCAGCTTGTGGCGGTGTAACAAGGTAAGGCTGCAAGCTTTCTTGGGCAGATAGGTTCGTTTGCGGCACTTCGCTTTGCGTATATAGGTAGGCTGGTGTGCAGTTCAGAGCCTCCGCAATTTTGCGTAGTAAAGTCTCGGAAATGCCTAATTCACCGCGTTCTATACGCGATAAATTACCGGCATCCGCACTGACTCGTTTGGCGAGTGTTTGCAGGGTGATGTTGAGTGACTTGCGCCGCTTGCGTATAGATAGGCCGAGTGACATAGGTTTTTTTAAAGCATCTAAAAGTGTATAATATACAAAAATATATAATAATTATGTAATTAATGCAAATTAAATATTTGGGTCTATACGCGGCTTAATTGAAGTCGCCCCAAAGTGTCTGCATGGCGGAGATTGCCGCTAAAGCTGCAGTTTCGGTGCGCAGCACTCTGGTGCCTAGCTGAATGCCCTGAAAGCCGTGAGTGATGGAGAGTGCGATTTCCTCATCGGTCAGGCCGCCCTCTGCGCCAATCAGCAGATAAATGTTGCCGCTTGGTTTGATGATATTGCTTAAATGTTGCTTGGCATCTGGCGCTAACGTGATTTTGCATGCGTCTGGTTCTGGTGTTTTTGCAAGTTGGGCAAAGAGATGGCTGTAACTCAGTGGTGCGCTGACGGTTGGTACAAATGCGCGGCCAGATTGCTCGCAGGCGGAAATGGCAATATTTTGCCAGTGCTCGGTACGTTTCTCTGCACGTTCGGCTGATAGCTTTACTACACTGCGCTGGCTGGTAATCGGCTGTATGCTGGTCACGCCCAGTTCAACGGCTTTTTGAATGGTGAAGTCCATGCGGTCGCCGCTGGAGATGGCTTGCAGTAGCGTAATGCGCAGTGGTGATTCATTCTCTATCTTGTTGGCCGCGGCCACCGTTGCTAGTACGGTATTCTTTTTGATGGAAGTTAGTTCGCATTCGTAATCGAAGCCATCACCATTAAATACAATGGCGCTATCGCCCACCTCTAATCTTAATGCTCGTGTGGCATGCGCGGCAGCACTCTCAGAAAGTTGGATAGAAGCGCCGATGGCTAGTGGAGTGTTGGAGTAAAAGCGTAGATTAGCCATGAAGTGAGTGTCTCTAATTTTGATGCGAACAGTGATAACATAAACATCAACATTATAAGGAAATTGACGAGAATAAAATGGCTAGCTTGAATCCTCCGGTATGTAATTTTGATATGCGTGCGCCAGACTTTGATTTGTTGGGTGTAGATGGTAAGCGCTATACGCTGGCCAATAGTGTTGGGAAAAGTGGTTTATTGGTGATGTTTATCTGTAATCACTGCCCTTACATTAAAGCCATTAAAACGCGCTTGGTAGCAGATTGCCGTGAGCTGCTTCAATATGGCATTAACACTATTGCTATTCAAAGTAACGATACCAAGAATTATCCTGACGACTCGTTTGAGCGTATGCAGGAAGAAGCAAAAATGTTCAATTTTTCCTTTCCGTATGTTTTAGATGAAACACAAGAAATTGCAAAAGCCTACGGTGCGGTATGTACGCCAGACTTCTTTGGTTTTAATGCTAATCTTGAGTTGCAATATCGTGGTCGTTTTGATGCGGCAGGTCGCGGTGAGCCGCCAGCAGATAATCCCAGAGATTTGTTGAATGCCATGAAGTTGATTGCGGAAACGAGGCAGGGGCCGCGTGAGCAAATCGCCAGCATTGGTTGCAGCATTAAGTGGTTTGCAGAGTGATCTGTCATTAAATTTTTAGGATAAGGGCTTCGCGCATGAATGTAGATAAAAAACTGAAATGGGGCATTATGGGTGCTGCGCGCGTGAATGAGCGTCTGCTGCCCGCCATCATCGAAGCGTCTAATTCTGAATTGGTGGCGATTGCCAGCCGCCGGGCTGGTGCTGCAAAAGCTACTTTAGAAAAGTATGCGCCTTGCCACCGCAATGTAGCCTGCTATGATGATCTGGATGCCTTGCTTAATGACGCTAACGTGCAGGCGGTATATTGCCCAATGGCAAATAATGAGCATGTGGAATGGGCGCTTAAGGCGATTTATGCTGGTAAGCATGTACTGATAGAAAAGCCCATGGCGCTTACCGTGGGGGATATTGAAGTAATTGAAGTTGCGGCACTGAAAAATAACGTCAAAGTGATGGAAGGTTTTATGTATCGCTTTCATCCACAGCATGCGAGAGTGAAAGAGATTGTTGAGTCTGGTTCAATTGGTGATGTGCTTTCAGTGCGAGCCAGCTATTCGTTTCTGATGCGTCCTGCGCGTATGTATCGTATCGCGAGTGGCTTTAAGCAAGGCGGTGGCGCCATGTGGGATATTGGGCCTTATGCGATACATTCATTACGCTGGGCAATGGGGTTAAGTAATACCGCAAAAAATGGCAAGCCAGCTGAGCCGGTTTCAGTGATTGCGCATGCTAAGTTTAATGAGGCGGGTGCAGACATCGTGACTAGTGGCGTATTAGACTTTGGTCATGATGCACAAGGCCGTGCGCGCTTTGGTCATTTTGATGTGAGTTTCGAGCGCTCACGTAAATCAGAGTATGAAGTCATTGGCACTAAAGGCTGGGTAAAATGCCATGCGGCTTGGGTGTTCCAGAACGATGTGCCCGTTATTTCATGGGCTCTGGAAGATGGAAAGTATGCTGAAGAACGTTTTGCGCCAAGTAATCACTTTAATTTGGAAATTGAGCATTTCAGCGATTGCGTATTAAATGACAGGGCGCCTCATTTGACATTTGAAGATGCAAAAGCGAATTGTCGGGCGATTGAATCAGTTTTGCATGCTGCTGCGGCTAACAGTGGCTTGGTGAGTTTGTCGTAATCAAATAATGATGAAAAGATTGTTGTCAGCTATGGGTGGTTTGATCTGTTGAGCTGACAGCGATTGAATTAAGTTTAAATTGGTTTGTTTGATTAAAGCGATAGTTTGATTGATAGCTAGTTTCTAGCCCCAAACATGTATTTTTTCTCAGGTGCCGTTGCTTCTAGGCTAGGTGTTGCGCCAAGTAAGCCTAGCATGTTTTGTAAATCCAGAGATAACAAAACCAATTTTTCATCTCCAACTTCGTCTACTTTCTGGAAAATCTCAGCGCTGTAGTTTCTATCTTTAAGTAATTTTGCTGGATTGACAGCACCGATTACTTGTCTTGCCGCGACTGAAAACTTTGACAGTGTTACTAAGCATTGATTGTCCATAAACCCTCGTTGGTTAATGTTGTTGAGTAAAGAAATTCGTCTGTTTTTAATTTTTAGATGCTTGTATAAAGTGCAATTAAATTGTTTTGGTGCACTTTTTTGTTAAAAGTAGCCTTTAAACAATATTCTGTATGCAATAAGCATTTAGTGTGCCAATTTATAGTGGAGTTCTTAAAGTAAGTGTAGCTGTCGTTGATGGGCGCGCCTAGCCTCAGTAGTGTCTAATCAACTCGTAGTCTTAATTGTTCGCATGGGTTTTACTATGCTCATTAAAGGAGCATGTTGCGGATGTTGTACTTGCCGAAAAAGACTATCTAAGCAATAATTTAACTTTTGTAAAAAAGCAGCTGTTTAAAGATCACTTTAAAACTGATTTTTTGAAGAATTCAATCTTGGCTTTAATGATTTTCTGTTAGCGCGGAATATCTGTTAAGACCTCAAGTTAATCAATTAGGGAGAAAACTATGGCAACACGTAAAGACCTAGCCAACGCGATCCGTGCGTTATCTATGGATGCAGTGCAAAAAGCTAACTCTGGCCATCCAGGTGCGCCTATGGGTATGGCAGAAATCGCAGAAGAGCTTTGGAATCATCACTTAAGCCATAACCCAAAAAATCCTAACTGGTCAAATCGCGACCGTTTCGTGCTTTCTAATGGTCACGGTTCAATGTTGATCTATTCATTGTTGCACCTGACAGGTTATGCGTTGCCAATGGATGAGTTGAAAACATTCCGTCAATTGCACTCAAAATGTGCTGGTCACCCAGAGTACGGTTATGCTCCAGGCGTTGAAACAACAACTGGTCCATTAGGTCAAGGTATTGCTAACGGTGTTGGTTTTGCTATGGCTGAAAAATTATTAGCCGACCAATTCAATAAGCCAGGTCACGAGATTGTTGACCATAGCACTTATGTGTTCTTGGGCGACGGTTGTATGATGGAAGGCGTTTCTCATGAAGCTTGTGCACTTGCAGGTACTTGGGGCTTAGGCAAACTCACAGCATTCTGGGATGACAACGGTATTTCTATCGATGGTCACATCGAAGGTTGGTACACGGATGATACAGCTAAACGTTTTGAATCATACGGCTGGCACGTTCAGTCAGTAGATGGTCATGATGTTGCTGCTATCGGCGCTGCAATTGCAGCAGCTAAAAAAGTAACAGACAAGCCATCATTGATCTGCTGTAAAACAGTGATCGGTATGGGTTCACCAAACAAATCTGGCTCACATGATTGCCACGGTTCAGCATTAGGCCTTGAAGAAGTTGCTGCTACACGTGCAAACATCGGCTGGCCACATGAGCCATTTGTGATTCCAGCAGATGTTTACGCAGGTTGGGATGCAACAGCTAAAGGCGCAGCTGCCGAAGCAGCTTGGGATGCTAAATTTGCAGCTTATGCTGCAGCTTTCCCAGCAGAAGCCGCAGAATACAAACGCCGTATTGCAGGTGATTTACCAGCTAACTGGAAATCAGCTACTGACGCATTTATCGCGGCAACTAACGAAAAAGCTGAAGGCGTTGCAACACGTAAAGCTTCACAAAATGCAATTACTGCATTAGCACCAATCTTGCCAGAGTTCTTGGGTGGTTCAGCTGACTTAACAGGTTCAAACCTGACTTCGTGCGCTAGCTTCAAGCACGTATCTGGTAAAGAGCCAGGTAACTACATCTCTTACGGTGTACGTGAGTTCGGCATGTTCGCAATCATGAACGGTATGGCATTGCACGGTGGTTTGATTCCATTCGGCGGTACTTTCCACATGTTCTCTGACTATGCTAAGAGCGCATTGCGTATGGCTGCATTGATGAAACAACGTACTATCGCTGTATTGTCACATGACTCTATCGGTCAAGGTGAAGATGGTCCTACACATCAACCAATCGAAAATACTTCAGGTTTGCGTTACATTCCTAACATGGATGTATGGCGTCCTGCTGACTCAGTAGAAACTGCAATTGCTTGGGTTGCCGCTGTTGAGCGTAAAGATGGTCCTAGCAGCTTAGTATTAAGTCGTCAAAACGTTCCTGGTGTTAAACATGATGCAGCACAGTTCGACTTAATCCGTAAGGGTGGTTATGTGTTCTCTGATGTAGCTGGTAAAGCAGACGTAATCATCATCGCTAACGGTTCAGAAATGGAATTGGCTGTTAAAGCTGCTGCTGAATTGAATGCTGCTGGTACTAAAGTGCGCGTAGTTTCAATGCCATCAACAAACGTATTTGACCGTCAAGATCAAGCTTACAAAGATAGCGTGTTAACTGCAGGTGTTAAACGCGTGGCTGTTGAAGCTGCTCATCCAGATTTCTGGCGTAAATATGTAGGTATTGAAGGTGCTGTAGTTGGTATCGCTACATTCGGTGAGTCAGCTCCAGGTAATGTGTTGATGAAACACTTTGGTTTCACAGTTGAAAACGTAGTGGCAACTGTTAAATCAGTACTTTAAGCTTATCGTATTGATCTAGTGTAACAAGCAAAGAAAGAGCCTCGTTTGAGGCTCTTTTTGCTTAATACACTGCATAAGTAATGCTTATGATTCGATTAAGAATAAGTAAGCGCATAAAGCATTTATGCGCTTACTTGTTGCTGTAAAATTAAGTCTAAATCTAATGCTTTTAAATAATGTGTTTGAATGATTTACACATTCAAACTGAGAGTTTTTTATATTTCGGGAAATTAAAATGGCAATTCGTGTCGCAATAAATGGTTTTGGTCGTATCGGTCGTATGGTGTTTCGTGCGGCTGCAAAGGATTTTACTGATATTGAAGTGGTTGCGATCAACGACTTGCTAGAACCTGATTATTTGGCTTACATGCTTAAGCATGACTCTGTACATGGCCGCTTTAACGGTGATGTGTCAGTTAAAGGTAATAATTTGGTTGTGAACGGCAAAGAAATCCGCCTTAGTGCTGAAAGAGATCCCGCTAATTTGAAATGGGATGAAGTTGGTGCTGACATTGTGATTGAATGTACAGGCTTTTTCTTGACGCAAGAAACATGTCAGAAGCACATTGATGCGGGTGCTAAAAAAGTGGTGCAGTCTGCGCCAGGTAAAGATGACACGCCAATGTTTGTGTATGGTGTAAATCACAGCACTTACAAGGGTGAGGCGATTGTTTCTGCAGCTTCTTGTACAACGAATGGTTTGGCTCCAGTGGCTAAAGTGCTGAATGATGCATTTGGTATTAAACGTGGTTTGATGACAACGGTACATGCTGCTACGGCATCACAAAAAACCGTAGATAGCCCATCAAATAAAGATTGGCGCGGTGGTCGTGGTATTCTGGAAAACATCATTCCTTCATCTACTGGTGCTGCTAAGGCAGTTGGTAAAGTGATTCCTGAGCTAAACAAGAAATTAACAGGCATGGCATTCCGTGTGCCTACGTCAGATGTGTCTGTGGTTGATTTAACCTGTGAACTCATTAAAGAAGCTAGCTATGAAGATATTTGCAAGGCAATGAAAGCCGCGTCTGAAGGTGAGTTGAAGGGTGTACTTGGCTATACCACTGAGAAAGTTGTTTCTACTGACTTCCGCGGTGAAACTTGCCCATCCGTATTTGATGCGGATGCTGGTATGTCACTTGACTCTACTTTCGTTAAAGTAGTGGCTTGGTA
>DAIDAH010000043.1 GCA_027310735.1 Methylotenera sp.
GCCCATTAACACTATGCGCTGCGAGATACACAACGGGCACGGATTCAATTGATAACGCGTCTGTATCCACAATGCCAAACCTACTGAGCCGAAACTCGCCACAAAACCAAGTAAATATCCAGTTCGACCTGAAAGAAGTTTGTTTAGCACGAGACCCTCCACGATATAATCTTAAAAAAATCATTTTAACGGATTGAGCAGGCTTTGGCAGACCTAACAACAAATTTAACTAATGCATCCACCACAAATAAACGTGTGATGACCGTCACCGAACTGAATCGGTTGGCGCGAAATGTGTTGGAGCAAAGCTTCCCTCTATTCTGGGTATCAGGCGAAGTATCTAACTTGACACGCGCCGCCAGCGGCCATTGGTACTTTTCGCTCAAAGATGCTGGCGCACAAGTGCGTTGTGTCATGTTCAAAGGCCGCAACAGCTATTTAGACTGGACGCCGAAAGAAGGTGACAAGGTAGAAGCGCGTAGCACGGTAACACTCTACGAAGCGCGTGGTGACTTTCAATTGACGGTTGAGTTTTTACAACGCGCAGGTCTAGGCGCACTATTTGAAGCTTTTGAAAAACTTAAAGCCAAGTTGCAGCAAGCGGGTTTATTTGATGCCGCGTTAAAAAAAACACTGCCACGGCATCCTAAAAAAATTGGCATCGTAACTTCACCTGACGCCGCGGCTTTAAGAGACGTACTCACCACGCTCAGACGCCGCATGCCGAGCATTCCGATTGTAATTTATCCCACGCCTGTTCAAGGCCGTGATGCTGCAGATTTGATTGCGCACGCCATCGACACCGCTAGCCAACGTGCAGAATGTGATGTGCTGATTATCTGTCGCGGTGGTGGCAGTATTGAAGATTTATGGCAATTTAACGAAGAAATCGTAGCGCGTGCTATCGCCAAATGTACGATTCCAACCATTAGCGGTGTCGGCCATGAAACTGACTTCACCATTGCAGATTTTGTAGCTGACGTACGCGCGGCTACACCAACTGCTGCGGCTGAGTTAGCCACACCTTCGCGCGAGGCATTACTAAATGCACTGAATCAGGTGAAACTACATCTTGCCAAAAACATGCAGTATTACTTAAGTCAACGTGCACAAACTTTGGATTACTTGGCACGCCGACTAATTTCTCCATTGCAGCAATTGGAACAACAAAAGGCTCAACTAGCCCAAATAATCTATCGATTAAGTGTATGTATGCAGCAGCAACTACACTTCAAGCAGCAAAATTTGTTACGTCTAAGCCAAAACCTGCACCATTTAAACCCTCAAGCGGTACTAACGCGTGGCTATGCCTTTGTGCAAGATCAATCCGGCTCCATTATAAATTCCAGCCTGCAATTACAACGTGGTGATGCAGTCACACTCACCTTTGGCGTTGGCTCAGCAGACGCAACCATTAACAAAACTAGCCTTTTATAATTAAAATTAAGTAAGCTTGTCAGATGACTACAAATAAATCTTAAATAAAAAAATCTATTGGTTTCATATTTAAGTTGGTTGATAATAGCCCTCTTACCAAATTGACCACACATTTTTAATGTCATCATCCTCTGGCAATAAAGCAAAAATCTCAGGACTTACACTTGCAGCACTAGGCGTAGTATTTGGCGACATCGGGACTAGCCCTTTGTATACCATCAAAGAAGTGTTTTCCGCAGGCACACATCCAGTACCTCTGACAGAAGCCAACATGTATGGCATTTTATCGCTAATTTTTTGGGCGTTAATCATGGTGGTGTCAGTTAAGTATGTCGCATTTATTATGCGCGCAGACAACCGCGGTGAAGGCGGCATTATGGCCTTACTTGCATTAGCCAGCCACAACGTTGCCGAAAACAAACAGCACATGATTATGCTGCTAGGTATCTTAGGCGCATGCATGTTCTATGCAGATGGCATGATTACCCCTGCCATTTCCGTACTTTCCGCAGTTGAAGGCCTGCAATTAGCAGCACCTATGCTACACCCGCTGATATTGCCGGTAACACTGGTGGTGTTATTCATTTTATTTTGGGCACAGAGCAAAGGCACGGCATTAGTGGGTGCTTTTTTCGGCCCTATCATGTTGCTTTGGTTTGGCACTTTAGGGGTATTAGGGCTACAAAGTATTCTACATAATCCATCCATTCTGCATGCCCTTAGCCCACTGTATGCCATCCATTTTTTTGCGGTCAGCCCTTGGATCGCATTTGTGGCACTTGGCGCAGTAGTTCTAGCAGTAACAGGCGCTGAAGCGTTATATGCAGACATGGGGCACTTTGGAAAATTCCCTATCCGCTTAGCTTGGTTCGGCTTTGTGTTGCCAGCATTAATTCTCAACTACTTTGGCCAAGGTGCGTTGATATTAAAAAATCCGGAAGCCATTAAAAATCCGTTCTATCTTTTGGCGCCAGAGTGGATGCTTTTCCCCCTCATCGCACTGGCCACGCTTGCGGCAGTCATTGCTTCACAAGCCGTCATTACCGGTGCATTCTCAGTATCACGTCAGGCACTGCAATTAGGCTTTATTCCACGCATGCATGTTGAGCACACTTCAGAAAGTCAAGAAGGGCAAGTATACATGCCTCGCATCAATTGGGGCCTTATGCTTGCGGTGATGGCGCTAGTATTGAGCTTCAAATCATCAGGCAAGTTAGCGGCTGCTTATGGCATCGCCGTCACAGGCGACATGGTGATTACGTCATTGCTTGCCGGCATTGTGTTCCATAACCTATGGGGCTGGAGCAAACTGCGTACTGGTGCATTAATTTCCTTATTCTTAACCGTTGACATCGCATTTTTTAGCGCCAATGTATTGAAAATACCTGACGGCGGCTGGGTACCACTCGCTATCGGGATTGTCGTTTTCACGCTGATGCTTACTTGGAAAACTGGCCGCACACTGCTTTATCAACTCATTAAAAATGAATCAATGGCACTTGACCCATTTATTGAAGCCATTGGTGCGCATCCGCCAGCACGCGTGCCTGGGACTGCTCTGTTCATGACGCCCAATCCGGAAGGCGTACCTCATGCCATGCTACACAACTTAAAACATAACAAAGTGTTGCATGAAAAAGTAGTGCTTCTCACCGTTAAATTTATGGACTACCCGCGCACCAGTCCAGATGAACGTGTAGAAGTTGAAGTACTACCGTATAACTTTTACAAAGTAAGCGTACATTATGGTTTCAAAGATGATCCTGATTTACCGCGCGATTTGCTACTCTGCACCAATAAAGGTCTGGATTTAGATCCGATGGATACTTCATTCTTCATTGGCAAGGAAATTTTGATTGCTAATGAGAAAAATGAAATGGCTTACTGGCGTAAAAAAATATTTATTGGCCTATTCCGATCTGCCGAAACTGTGACCAACCAATTTAAATTGCCGCCAAATCGGGTGGTTGAACTTGGCTCACAAGTTTCATTCTAACTACGTTAATCCAGAAAGAATCAGTATTAAGAGTTTAAAATGAGAAAATATTACGCACCATTACTCATTGCAATAACACTACATGTAAGCGGATGTGCCACCACCACTCAAGATAGCGTCTCTGGTGTAAAACGCACACAACTTTTGCTGTTACCAAGCTCTCAAGTAGTAAGCATGTCCAGTGCGTCCTACCTGCAAACCCTTAAAGAAGCTGAACAGAAAAAAACACTTAACACCAACACAGTAGAACTTGAGCGCGTACGTAGCATCTCCAACAGACTAATTGCCCAAGTAGGTGTTTTTCGTCCCGATGCAAAGCAATGGAAATGGGAAGTTAACGTCGATAAAAATGATCAAGTGAATGCCTACTGCATGCCTGGTGGAAAAATCATGGTGTTTACCGGCTTAATCGATAAGCTTCATGCAACCGATGATGAGTTAGGTGCAGTCATCGGCCATGAAATCGCGCACGCCTTGCGAGAACATGGTCGTGAACGCATGTCATCCGCACTTATACAGCAAATTGGTTTAGCTGGGATTGCAGCCTACTTAAGCACATCAACAAACACAACTACGGCTAATGCGGGCATGCAGGCAGCCACCATGGGTACCACCCTGTTTTTTGCTCTGCCTAACAGTAGAGAACAAGAAAGTGAAGCTGACAAAATTGGTCTGGAACTGTCCGCCAGAGCAGGCTTCAACCCAGAAGCCGCTATTACGCTATGGCAAAAAATGAGTGCGCAAGGCAGTTCAAAACCACCGGAATTCTTAAGCACCCATCCTTCCAATGAGAACCGTATCGCAGAACTTCGCGCCCTTGTGCCGAAAGTCCGCCCACTTTACGATGCGGCAAAAACCAAAACTAGAAAATAGTGACGTATTCACTACGATAAATTACTCATGCAATTAAGCATACGCTAGCATTCAAACGCAATTGATTCCGCGTTCTGAATCTAGGCAAGTTTAGGGTAAAATAGCATCATTGCTTTTACCCTTTTTTATTTGGAACATTATGAGTCAATTACAAAACATTATCGAAGGCGCATTTGAAGACCGCGCTAACATCAACCCAGCAAATGCTAGCACTGAAATTAAAGAAGCTGTCGCCAGCGTGATGGCTGATCTTGATTCAGGCAAACTACGTGTTGCATCACGTATCGGCACTACGCAAGACTGGGAAACACACCAATGGTTGAAAAAGGCAGTATTGTTGTCTTTCAGACTAGAAGATAATGTTTTGTTGGATGGTGGTTGCACAAAATACTTTGATAAAGTGCCTCCAAAATTTGCAGATTACACCGAAGAAGACTTCAAAGCTGGCGGCTTCCGCGTAGTACCAAATGCAATCGTTCGTCGCGGTTCATTCATCGGTAAAAATGCAGTGTTAATGCCATCTTATGTGAACATTGGCGCTTATGTAGGTGAAGGCACAATGGTTGACACATGGGCCACAGTAGGTTCATGCGCACAAATCGGTAAAAACGTGCATTTATCAGGTGGTGTAGGTATTGGCGGTGTATTAGAGCCAGTACAAGCCGGCCCGACTATCATTGGTGACAACTGCTTTATCGGCGCACGTTCTGAAGTGGTCGAAGGCGTAATTGTTGAAGACAACTGCGTAATCTCAATGGGCGTTTATATTGGCCAATCGACCAAAATCTATGACCGTGAAACAGACACTTTCAGCTATGGTCGCGTACCTGCTGGCTCAGTAGTAGTTTCCGGCAACTTACCCTCTAAAGATGGTAGCTATAGCCTTTACTGTGCCGTCATCGTGAAGAAAGTGGATGAGAAAACATTAGGTAAAGTCGGCATCAACGAGTTGTTACGCGGCATTTAATCCACGCTAATGCTTACAGTTTATGGCATACCTAATTGCAACACCGTCAAAAAAGCCCGCACTTGGCTGGATGAGCACGGTGTTGCTTACACCTTTCATGATTTTAAAAAACTAGGCATAGATGAGGCCACATTGAATCTGTGGCTGACGCAACAACCTTGGGAAAAACTCATCAACCGTGCTGGATTAACTTGGCGCGGCTTAAGTGATGAAGCAAAAGCAGCGATTACGGACAATGCATCAGCCAATGCGCTCATGCAAGCCAAAACCTCAGTGATTAAGCGCCCGCTACTGGTGCGAAATCAGGAGCAAGGCCAGCAAATACTCGCTTTAGGTTTTTCTGAAACCGAATACGCAAAAATTTTCGCCCCTGTAACTCATGCATAAATTCCATTTCGGATTTATGCTGCACTCATCAGCATCGCTCTTAGATGCCACCTTTTGGTTATCAACGGTTAATTCACACGATTAATTCACTATGACAAAAACACTAGAACTTGCAATCGACCTGCTAAAACGTCAATCCAACACGCCGCTAGATGCTGGCTGTCAGGATTTAATGATTAGTCGCCTTGAACCGTTAGGTTTCAAAATCGAACGCATGCGTTTTGGCAATGTAGATAACTTATATGCCAGACGCGGCACTACTGCCCCGCTACTCGTGTTTGCGGGTCATACCGATGTTGTGCCTACCGGCCCGCTCGACCAATGGCACACTGCGCCATTTGAACCAACCATCAAAGACGGTATGCTCTATGCACGTGGTGCTGCCGACATGAAAACCTCATTGGCAGCATTCATTACTAGCATTGAAGAATTTATTGCTGAAAACCCAAATCACGCAGGCTCCATAGGCTTGCTGATCACGTCTGATGAAGAAGGCGTTGCGGTAGATGGCACAATTAAAGTCGTTGAAGTATTAAAAGCGCGCGGTGAGCTAATTGACTACTGTATCGTAGGTGAACCGACCTCCAACAAAGTAGTTGGTGACATGATTAAGAATGGCCGCCGTGGCTCGCTCTCTGGCAAGCTTGTTGTTAAAGGTGTGCAGGGACATATTGCCTACCCGCATTTGGTCAAGAATCCAATCCATATGGTCGCACCTGCTATTAAAGACATGGTAGAAACCGTATGGGATAACGGCAACGAATACTTTCCGCCTACGTCATGGCAAATATCCAACATGAACGGCGGCACAGGTGCAACCAATGTGGTGCCTGGCGAAGTGGAAATTTTATTCAATTTCAGATTCAGCACGGCCAGCACTGAACAAAATCTGAAAGAGCGTGTGTATGCCATATTAGACCGACACGCGCTCAACTATGACTTAACTTGGGAATACTCACCGCCCTACATCACACCGCGTGGCAACTTGGTTGAAGCCATTTCTAAGGCTATATATGAAGCTTATGGCGTTACCCCTGAGCTATCTACCACTGGCGGTACTTCTGACGGACGCTTTATCGCCGACATTTGCAAACAAGTGATTGAATTCGGGCCACTCAATGCCACCATTCATAAATTAAATGAGTGCGTAGGCGTAGCGGATATTGAGCCGCTAAAAGAAACCTATAAATTAACGCTACAAAAACTATTAGCTTAAAAATTGACGCAATACACTAACTTAGAGAATCGAACGTAATGACCAATCATAACGCCATTAATCCAACAACGATTGATGAACTATTTACCATCCGCGACTGGCTACGCTACACCGTTAGCCAATTCGAAGCATCGGACATTTTTTACGGTCACGGCACAGACAACTCATACGATGAAGCTGTATGGCTCATCATGAGTGCTTTACATTTGCCACATGAAACGCTCAACAATTTCTTAGATGCTCGCATCTTAACGACTGAACGCATTAAATTAGCCAGCCTAATCGAGCAACGCATTACACAACACACGCCCACGGCATACTTACTCAAAGAAGCTTGGTTGCAAGGCTTTAAATTTTACGTAGACGAACGCGTACTGATTCCGCGCTCATTTATTGCTGAACTACTCAGCAATGACTTAAGCCCTTGGATTGAATTCCCAGAAATGGTTGAAAGTGCTGCCGATATTTGTACAGGCAGCGGCTGCCTAGGCGTACTACTGGCTAATAGCTTCCCGAATGCTGCCATTGATGTGATTGATATTTCACAAGATGCAATTGATGTTGCCAACATCAACATTCATAACTATGGATTAGAATCACAAATCACTGCGATTAAATCAGATATGTTCAGCGCTCTTGCTGGTAAAAAATACGATTTAATCATCAGCAATCCGCCTTACGTAGATGCGCCATCCATGGCAGTCTTACCTGCAGAGTATCGCAATGAACCGCAACTGGCATTAGGTAGCGGCGTAGCTGGTTTAGATCACACACACACTATCTTGCGCGAAGCAGCTAACTATCTAAATGATGGCGGCATACTCATCGTTGAAATTGGTCACAATCGCGATGCATTGCTTGATGCCTATCCGGGCATCGCATTTACTTGGCTGGAAGTTTCTTCTGGCAATCAATTTGTATTTTTACTCACCAAATCACAGCTTCTATAGGCGCATACATTGAACAATACTTCTGGGAAAACTACCCAACCCGAAACCATTAGCTGGACAGAGGCTGGTAAAACAAAAACTAGTGTTTGGCACTCTGAAAATGACGCGCCAGCGCCAAAACGCATCCAAATTGCAGATGACACGCTCAATGCAGATGTTGCCTATAAGCTGTGCTGCGAAGGCACTGCTCTGCTCTGGCGTGGTGACTTCCAAAACGCCAAGCAATTGATGCAAGCGCTCTCCCGCAGAGTCGACCGCCCGCATAAAAAGCCTAAAAAAGCACCGGCCAACATCACCGAAGCCTTCCATTTGCATCGTCAGGCACAATCCCAAAAAGCCCGTATTCTAGGCATGCTAATTATTGAAGTAAGTGTTGGCTATCACATCAACTTACGCCGTGCGCCAGATATCAAGGCCGCTTGCGAGCATGCTTACGGTAAAAGCACACAATCTTTTGTTGTGTCATTACGTGAGATCTTAGGATTAGTAGGCGCTTACGAATGGAGCAAAAATGGCGTTGAAATCAATGCCATCAACAATAAAATCCATCCAAGCTACGGTGTGTTTTCACCAATTCGTGGCGAGTATTTAGAGTTAGTTGATAAAGCACCACTACCAAAACCATGCACTCTGGCTTTTGATATTGGTACAGGTACAGGCGTATTGGCTGCCATCCTATCCAACCGTGGCGTGTCAAAAGTAGTCGCCACAGACAACTCACAACGCGCCCTAGATTGCGCACAGAAAAACATCACACAACTTGGCTTAAAGAATGCCGTAACACTGCTTGATGCCAACCTGTTTCCAGATGCAGAATATGGCAAAGCTGATCTCATTGTATGTAATCCACCGTGGTTACCAGCGCGCCCTAGTTCTGCACTTGAATCAGCCATTTATGATGAGGGCAGCAAAATGCTTAAAGGCTTTTTAAACGGGCTAGGCGCACATTTAAACGATGCTGGCGAAGGCTGGTTGGTATTATCGGACTTTGCTGAACACCTAGGCTTGAGAACCCGCGACGAATTGCTAGGCTGGATCGCCGCAGCAGGTTTGAATGTGATTGATAGAACGGATACAAAGGCCTCTCACAATAAGACCTTTGATGTAACCGATCCGCTACATCCTGCGCGTAAGGCTGAAATAACCTCACTGTGGCGGTTGAATAAACAGTAAATTAATTACGAAACTAACTTCATTACACTCACGTTGAACCCAGTTTTATTGCAATTCAAAACTAGGTTCAACGCTACTCGACTAACCGCGACCTCGGTTCCGGTCACTTTTCTTCTGCATTTGCGGCGCACTTAAATCGCTAGTCTGCCTAACACGACGATTCACTGGTTTTCTAGGTGCTGATTTTTTCGCTGCTGAATTTCGCGTAGCATCTGTTTTACCGCGATATGGCCTAGTCTCGCCATCTGCAGTTGCATCACGTGGCTGCCTATCCAATGCACTAATGCGTTGTTTACGCACTTTTGGTGTAAACACTGCCGTAGACTTGTCTTTTTCACGTTGAGAGAGTTGCTTGAGTGGCGCACTTGGCACGGCTAAATCAGCCCACTCAAGCAAACCGACCACTTCCTTTTGTTCCAACTTAAGCATTTGACCGCGTTTAACACGTGGCGGCAAATTCACTGGCCCGAAACGCACGCGCATCAAGCGGCTTACTGGCAACTGAAATGCTTCGAATAAACGTCGCACCTCACGGTTGCGGCCTTCGCGCAGAATAACCTGATACCAGTGATTAGCACCCTCGCCACCTTGTGCAGTAATACTATCAAAGTTAGCTGGACCATCTTCCAATTCAATACCTTCTTTTAATTGTGTCATTTGACCTTCGGTCAATTCACCGAAAATACGCACGGCATATTCACGCTCAACCTCATAGCGCGGGTGCATAAAACGATTAGCCAAGTCACCTGAAGTCGTAAATATAAGCAAACCACTGGTATTCATATCCAAACGACCAATAGCAATCCATTTACCATGCTTCACTTTAGGCAATTTATCAAATACGCTGGCACGACCTTCCGGATCATCCTGACTAACAATTTCACCTTCGGGCTTATGATAGATGAGCACTTGTGGCAACTCTGCTTCAAATGGCAAACGTAACGGACGACTATCCAAGCGCACAATATCATGCTGCGTAACGCCCTGACCAACGACAGCTTGTGTACCATTCACAGTGACGCGACCACTCACAATAAGCTCTTCCATATCACGACGTGAGCCTAAGCCTGCCAGTGCTAATAGCTTATGTAGTCTTTGTGTAGGTTCTGGAGGCGCGTTTGGATCAACAGCCAACTTTGTAAAATTAGTGGTTGGTCTGCGTACTGTACGTTGAGGATCGCGTTGCTGCTTAAAGGGACGTGCCATATTGATAAACTATTGATTGCAAAAGCGCATTTTACAGCAGATTGGGACAAAAACTTTTTATTAACACGGTAAAACTTGGTTTATAAAAAACAAAACCTAATTTAGGTGATGAATAAGCAAAAGTAGATATCTACTTTTGCTTATCTATTACTGACGGGTCTAACTATAATTCAAACCCATTGCATCACGCACATCGCGCATCGTTTCACGGGCCAATTTACGCGCTTTTTCACAGCCTTCAGCCACAATATTTTTCACCAGCGTCGGGTCTTCTGCATATTGTCTGGCACGCTCTTGAATTGGTTTAAGTTCCGCTAACACACCTTCAATAACAGGCCCCTTGCATTCGATACAGCCAATTGATGCGCTCTTACAGCCGGTTTTCGCCCATTCCTGTGTCGCTTGACTAGAGTAAATTTCATGCAATTGCCATACTGGACATTTTGCAGGGTCACCCGGATCAGTGCGGCGAATACGTGCAGGGTCAGTAGGCATGGTCTTGATTTTCTTCGCGACAGCATCTACGTCTTCACGCATTGAAATCGTATTGTTGTAAGATTTAGACATTTTCTGACCATCCAGCCCTGGCATTTTTGATGCTGGCGTCAGCTTATAGTCTGGTTCAATCAGAATCATTTTCCCGCCACCTTCCAAGTAGCCCAGCAAACGCTCTTTATCACCCATACTCATGCCTTGCTGCTCTTCAATCATGGCACGTGCTGAATCTAACGCTTCTTCGTCGCCGCTTTCCTGATAAGCCTTACGCATTTCTTCATATAGCGCACCACGCTTGCTACCTAGCTTTTTAATCGCAGCTTCTGCTTTTTCTTCAAAGCCTTTTTCTTTGCCATAAATATGATTAAAACGACGTGCAATCTCTCGCGTGAATTCAATATGTGGAATTTGATCTTCACCGACAGGTACTTGCGTCGCCTTATAAATCAGGATATCCGCACTTTGCAACAATGGATAACCTAAAAAGCCATAAGTAGACAAATCTTTGCTGGATAACTTTTCCTGCTGATCTTTGTAAGTAGGCACTCGCTCTAACCAGCTAAGCGGTGTAATCATGCTTAGCAGCGTATGCAACTCAGCATGCTCCGGCACGCGTGACTGAATGAAAATGGTGGCATTCGCAGGATCTACGCCCGCTGCCAGCCAATCAATCACCATCTCCCACACACTTTCTTCGATGATTTCTGGCGTATCGTAATGCGTAGTCAGTGCATGCCAATCGGCTACAAAGAACAAGCATTCATGCTCGTGTTGCAGTTTAATCCAATTTTTAAGTACGCCGTTGTAATGCCCTAAATGCAAATTACCTGTAGGACGCATGCCTGATAAAACGCGTTCAATTGCCATGTATTAAAAACCTTAGTCTAAAAAACTTAAATTAAATATGTCGACATTATCCCAGACTTTCCTTGCCGCCGCCTAGACTTGCAGATATCTTAATCTGAGGTAAAACAATCAGCTGATAATGTACTTATAAAACCAAACCAAATATTAAGCTACTTGCCGCACTGATGAGTGGATCTAATATTCTGCCCAGCACTCCAGTAAACAATAGAGCGATTAATATAATAAAACCATAGCGCTCCAGTTGTTCAAATGATCGTGCCAAATCATGTGGTAGCAGGCTCACAGCAATACGCCCACCATCTAAAGGCGGTAAAGGCAATAAATTTAGCACCATTAACACAACGTTAATACTCACTCCGGCCTTACTCATCAAAGCCAGCGGAAAAGCAATAGCGTCTGGTGCACCAAGAGAAGCCTTAAATACTAAGGCCCAAAAAACAGCCATAATCAAATTAGAGGCGGGTCCTGCAGCCGCCACCCATAACATGTCTTTTTTAGGATCGCGTAATCGACTAAAGTTAACTGGTACAGGCTTTGCCCAGCCGAACAAAATACCACCAAGCATGATGGTTAAAGCAGGCAACAAAATGGTGCCGAACGGATCAATATGATGAACTGGATTCAAGCTGATGCGACCTGCATTAAAGGCGGTCATATCACCAAAGTATTTAGCGGCATAGCCATGCGCAGCCTCATGTACAGTAATGGCAAAGATAACAGGTAATGCATAAATAACTATTTTTTGTATGGCAGATAGTTCCATTGCGGACTCTTTTTTAAATTAAATTTTTTAAATATGAAGCTTAAAGTAAATCGAATGGTGCTAAATCACCCAAACCTGCTCGAATTAAAACTGGGGCATCTCCAGTCAAATCAATTACGGACGTTGCACCAGAGGCACAAGACCCAACATCAATCACCAAATCAACAAGATGTTCTAGCTTTTCGCGAATTTCCCAAGCCTCACTCAGCACATCTTCATCACCAGCAAGGTGTAACGTCATACTTAACAATGGTGCATCTATAGCATCTAATATTGCCTGTACAACAGTATGTAGTGGTACGCGAATGCCGACAGCATTACGCTTTGGGTGCTGTAGTTTACGTGGGACTTCACGCGTTGCTTGTAAAATAAAAGTATAAGCGCCGGGCGTATTGGCTTTTAATAAACGAAACTGACTATTGCTTACAATAGCATAGTTACCTAACTCACTTAAATTACGACACACCAGCGTAAATAGATGCTTATCGTCCACGCCGCGAATTTGCCGGATTCGGGTCTGTGCATCACCATTACCTATCATGCAACCCAACGCATAACCTGAATCTGTCGGATAAGCAATCACACCACCTTTGCGAAGAATATCAGCGGTTTGCGTAATAAGACGTACTTGCGGGTTGTCTATATTGATATTAAAAAACTGGGACATACTAAATTATATTTATTCCTTTAAAAGGTAATCACCAAACCCTACCCATCTAATGACACAGCTTCTGGCCAATCGTGCCATACTGGCACACAATTATTTGGCAGCGCAGGCAAACGCCCCATTTCCATAAAACTAAGCCCTTTGCCATGATAGTCTGACCCTTGCGAAGATTTCAGACCAAACTGATGTGCATACTTCGCAAACTCCACATATTGATCGGCTGTATGGCTACTGGTTACGACTTCAATCGCAGTGCCACCCAATGATCTAAACTCCTCCAGCAACAATAGCATATTTGTGCGGCGCAAATCATAACGTCCTGGGTGCGCAATCACAGCCACACCGCCACTCTCTACAATCCAACTCACAGCGTTTTCCAAGCTCGCCCATTCATGCTCAAAGTAGCCAGGCTTACCCTTTACCAAATATTTTTTGAACACAGCCTTATTGTCTTTTGCAACACCCGCATTCACTAGAAATCGCGCAAAATGTGTACGGCTGATAATCCCTTCTTGGGCATATTCATAAGCGCCCTCTAAGCTACCCTTAATTCCCGCTTTATCCAAGCTGGCCGCCATTCCTATCGCACGCACATGCCGACCAGCACGAATCGCTTCCAAGCCTGATTTTAACGGTGGATACTCAGGATCTATTTTGAGCCCCACAATATGCAGGGTACGTTTTTTCCAAGTAACCGAAATTTCAACCCCTTTAATCAGTTGCAAGCCATGACGTTTAGCCTCACTCTCGGCAATCGCCAAACCACGCGTATCATCATGGTCTGTCAACGCCAACACTTTGATATTGTGTGTTACGGCGTGCTCTACTAGCTCGGCAGGCGTTAACAAGCCATCCGAGACATTTGAATGCATATGCAGATCTATACTTAAAGACATAAACTCCGTTGTTACCTAAAAAAACATAAAACTTGCTGAAAATATATTAGTCAAAAAACTAAACAATCAGACTCAAATTACGCCTTGCGACTCAGCTTCAATCATAGCAAAATAGCGCATTAGTCTAAAGCACTGTTATTAAGGGTTTTGGTTCCGTTGCAATATATGCAGCATTAATTGAAAGTCACTATGAAGTTCTTGTTTGATTTATTCCCTGTCATTTTATTTTTTGTAGCATTCAAGTTTTTTGGCATTTACACAGCAACTGCTGTTGCCATGGCCGCCACCATTGCTCAAATTATTTACAGCAAAATCCGTCACGGTGTAGTTGACAAAATGCTATTGGCTAGCGGTGCAATTATTACCGTATTTGGCGGTGCGACACTGCTACTTAAAGACCCAACGTTTATACAATGGAAACCTACCGTT
>DAIDAH010000044.1 GCA_027310735.1 Methylotenera sp.
GCCAAAGGCGGCGCGGCTAATAGAGTCATGGGTTAGACGTATTGTTTGGTAGGGGAATCCGAAAATGATTTCGTGCCGACCAACGATGCCGCCAACTCGGATAGAGTTGACGTGCAGATCCGCATCTAAATCCAGCAGTTCTGCAATTCGGATGGCAGTGCCAGACACTTCTTTTTTATCATGGAAGTGTTCCTCTATAACCTCTACTCCAGCATGCGGTGCCAGCTTGCGTAGTACTTTTGCAGCAATAATAATAAAATTAATGCCGAGCGTGATGTTGGGTGAATAGAGCACCGCTGTATTTTTACTGGCGGTATGTAGACACTCCAAGTGTCTTTTTTTATAAGAGGATACTGCAGAAATGATGCCGATTCCATTTTCAGAGGCAATGTCGGCATAACTAAGGCAAGTGTCTGCACTGGAGAAATCAACTATAAAGTCAATAGGTTGTTCTGCGAGTAGTATCGGCAAGTTAAGTTCTGATGCAGCATATGTTGGAATCGTGTCGAAAATCTGCTTGTTTCCATGGGCATGGCTGCTGCCACGTACTGCCCAGCACAATTTAACTGCGGGGTCATCCTGTAACTGGGTAGCAACTTCTTTTCCAGCTTTACCTAAGCCAAACAGGCCTACTCGAATAGTATGTGTCATCGGCATTAGATTGAATCCATTGGTGAGCAGAATGCTGCTCTGGAGACAATGCCGGATTCTAATCGGGTAATTTCATTGATTGCCTTCAATAAGTTGTGGTGATGCATTGATAGTTTGAATATCGTCTTGGAGTATTCTAACCATGACGCAAATCTTGGGTCATAATCACCCTCAAACATCAAGTAAAGTGTGGTGTGCAAAGAGCCGTTTCTTATTATCGCTGTCATTTCGTCAATGATGCTGCCGAAGCGCTTGCGGAAGTCTGTGTCAATTACCAATATCATGCATTGGTAATTGTTTGCAGAACTACTATTTCTTCCCATCATAGATAGCACACTGATGCTTTGATTCGACCAGCCAACATTAGAAAATTTAGTTTCTATGACATGAGCCATTGTTAGGTTGTCGGAAATAATGAGTACTTTATCCATTCCGGACCCTTTTCTTATAAATTATTATTGTACAAATATATTTTATACAATACAACTAAACAATTTCAGCGCATAATTACGCAATATTGAATTCAAGATAGATTTTAGATAAATGCCATCTATACAGCACCTCCTATTAGCAATACGAACCGCAAAATTGGCAGACTTTGACGCATGGCGAGGGCGACTAATAGTCTGGACTGCAGCTGCAATGGCTGGCCTGATTGTTGTGTTGTTTGCACGGGCAACCGAATATTCGATGGCATTTTTCTTTACACAACAAAAAGCACACTGGTGGTTGCCCTTAATTCTAACTCCGACTGCTGGAGTGCTAATTGTTTGGATGACAACGCATTGGTTTGCCGGGGCGAGTGGAAGTGGTATTCCACAAACGATAGCTGCGTTGCAAGCAGATACCAAAGATGAACCTCACTCTAGTCTTGTTTCACTTAAACTGGCTTTCGGTAAGGTTGTTTTGGGCGTTGGTGCGCTAGGCGCAGGATTCTCTGCTGGTAGAGAAGGGCCTTCAGTTCAGGTTGGCGCCAGCATTATGCACGCTTTTCGACGTTTCTTGCCAGCAGGGTTTTCTGTTCATCCTCGACATTTGATCTTGGCTGGCGGTGCTGCTGGTATTTCTGCGGCTTTTAATACGCCACTGGCAGGGGTTATATTTGCAATTGAGGAATTAGGTCGACGCTTTGAGCAAAAAACCAATGGCGTGGTCATTACCGCAATTGTGCTATCGGGTCTGGTTTCAATTTCCTTGCAAGGAAACTACACTTATTTTGGCAATATTTCAGTAGGTATTATCGACAGAAAAATCATAGTGCCAGTCTTTATCTGCGCCATTGTCTGTGGCATCTTGGGTGGGATTTTCAGTCGAACACTTATAGAGGCATCTGGGTCATTAAAGGGAAGAGTGGGGCATTTGCGGAACATTCATCCGCTATGGTGGGCTGGCTTCTGTGGCTTGATGGTCGCGTTGTTGGGGGCGATTAGCGGTGGAGCAGCACATGGTTCAGGATATGCATTCTCACGTGAGATGCTGGATGGTAGAGTTGCTGAAGCTTGGCAGTATGCGCCGATTAAATATCTAGCGACCATTTTCACTTATCTAAGTGGTGTCCCTGGTGGGATATTTGCCCCTGCGCTTTCAATTGGTGCTGGGATTGGTAATGACCTGCTGCCGCTATTTGCAGGGGAGCATGCCACTACGGCGATATGTGCGCTGTGTATGGCTGGATTTTTAGCTGCAGTTACACAAGCCCCAATCACCTCGTTTATTATTGTGATGGAAATGATTGATGGTCATGAGATGGTGATTAGCCTGATGGCGGTCGCGATGATTTCATCCATCGTTGCACGATTGTTTAGTCCGCCTCTTTACCACACGCTCGCTGATGCGCAGATGTCCAGAGTTTCAGGTGGTCAACGTGCATTAGTAGTTCCAGATGATCAAGCGCATTAATAATTATTTTAATCGCGACTAAGTGCTAACCTTTAATGAGTTGTTTGTCGAAAGTAAAATAAATAATTTGCATTAAAAGTTTCTTCTTTGCACAAAGCGGGTAGACAGGCACTTAATAGATGATTATCTGGCTAAAACTCCTTTTCTGCCTTGCTGTGATTGGCTACGCGGGCTACTTTCTCTCTCGCTATGGCGATATTATTGCTGAAAAAACTGGTATGTCAGCCTCGTGGGTAGGGCTGATTTTGCTGGCTGCGGCAACGTCATTGCCCGAGTTAGTGACTGGAGTTTCTGCGGTTACGGTAGCGAATGCGCCAGACATTGCAGTGGGGGATGTTTTGGGCAGCACAGTGTTTAATCTTGCTATCCTTGTCTTGCTTGATGCACTTTATCAAAGAGAGTCTCTTTATAGTCGTGCCGCTCAAGGCCATATCCTGTCTGCATCCCTAGGAGCATTACTGATTGCTTTTGCTGGATTCAGCCTACTCCTTGATCATGCTGGAATCAGCTTGATGCTATGGCATGTAGGGCTGTATTCGCCAACTATTGTATTAGTCTATTTTACTGCGATGCTTGCTGTGCACCGCTATGAGCAACGTACTTTGGATGAATATACCGAGGCCTCGGTCGAACGTTATCCTCAAATCACCTTGCGGCAGGCTGTTACTGGCTATGTGCTGGCAGCTACTGCTGTAGTGCTGGTAGGTTCGTGGCTACCTTTTGTTGCCAAAGAGCTCTCTATGTTGATGGGATGGGAGCAAAGCTTTGTCGGTACGCTGTTAGTCGCTGCTGTTACTTCCGCACCAGAGGCGGCTGTGACTATTTCAGCGCTACGTATTGGCGCTCTGGATATGGCAATCGCTAATCTGCTAGGCAGCAATTTGTTCGACATTCTGATTCTAGCTGCTGATGATCTGTTTTATCGTAAAGGATCATTGTTAGCTAATGTGGATAATAGCCATGCTATTACCGCATTTATAGCAATCATGATGAGCATACTTGTGTCGATTGGTTTTATCTTCCGTCCACAACGGCATGCATTGTTAAGGCTTACTTGGATTAGTTTTGGCTTGTTCCTTCTGTATATTCTTAATGCATGGATTCTTTTTCAACATGGAAAATGAGGTTAATAGCAAAGCTAATCATTGGCATACGCTGACAGTTGATGAAGCAACGAGTCAGCTTGAAAGCAACCATCAAACAGGATTAACTGCAACTGAGGTTGCTGATCGCACTGCGCTTTACGGCGCTAATGCCTTACACGAAAAGCGTGCACGTTCGCCGTGGCGTATGCTGTTTGACCAATTTGCAGATTTCATGATTTTAGTGTTGATTGGTGCCGCATTGGTTTCAGGTGTTGTTGGTGATGTTGAAGATACCGTGGCGATTATTGTGATTGTAATACTCAATGCGGTTGTAGGCTTTATACAGGAGTATCGTGCAGAGCGTGCGATGGCCGCGCTAAAGAAAATGTCCGAAGCAACTGCGCAGGTATTGCGGGATGGACAGCTAGAAACTATCAATGCTACAGAGTTGGTCCCAGGTGATATTGTGCTGTTGGAAGCAGGAAATATGGTGCCCGCTGACTTTCGACTCATTGAGGCCGCACAACTCAAGATAGATGAGTCTGCACTTACCGGTGAGTCTGTTGCGGTGGAGAAAAATAATCGACCATTGTCGGTGGTTGATGCACCATTAGGCGACAAAACCTGTTTAGCCTATAAGGGTACGATTGTTACTTACGGACGAGGGCGCGGACTGGTAGTCGCAACGGGCATGCGTAGTGAGTTAGGTCAAATTGCAGCCTTGCTCAGCGAAGGCGATGACAGTAAAACGCCCATGCAAAAACGCCTCGCAGGGTTTGGAAAGCGGCTTGCACTAGCTGCGCTGGCAATTTGCATGCTGGTTTTTGTGATTGGTATCGTGCGTGGGGAGCCGTTGCTGCTTATGTTCATGACCGCGGTAAGCTTGGCTGTGGCAGCCATTCCTGAAGCATTGCCAGCGGTGGTAACTATTTCGCTGGCACTGGGAGCGCACAAAATGGTCAGGCAGCATGCCTTGATCCGGCGTTTACCTGCTGTCGAAACCCTAGGCTCTGTCACGTTCATTTGTTCTGATAAAACCGGCACACTTACGCAGAATAAAATGCATGTCACGGAAATTTATGCTGATGGTGAGTATGTGCATACTGATAATCAAGCACAATTAGGTCGAGCTTCGTACAGAAAAACAGTGCAGGAGGCTATGAAAGCAGCGCCCTGGCGCATGTTGTTACATGCAATGGCGCTCAGCAACGACGCAAGTTTGGATCGTCATGGGAAAGCGTATGGTGAGCCAACGGAGTCAGCACTGCTGCACGCTGCGCAAGAGGTCGGATGCGATAAAGCGGCGCTGAATCAAGCGTCACCTAGGTTGCAAGAGCTGCCATTTGACTCTGAACGTAAGTGCATGACTACCTTCCATGCCGTGCCAGAAGGCATCGTTGCTTATACCAAAGGATCGCCGGAAGCATTGGTGACGAAATGTACACGACAGCTAACCTCAAGCGGGGAAGGATCTATAAATCGTGCTGCATTATTGCTTGAAGTTGAAGCGATGGCGACGCATGGGCTGCGAGTGCTGGCATTTGCATATCGTAAATGGGCTGTGCTGCCAGATAGTCAGCAAGCAAGCGAGTTAGAGTCTGATTTAGTGTTTTTGGGATTTGTTGGCCTCATTGACCCGCCACGCCCAGAAGCGAAAGAGGCTGTTTTTCTCTGTAAATCTGCCGGCATTACGCCGGTGATGATTACTGGTGACCATCCAGCTACTGCCCTAGCTATTGCTCATCAGCTTGGCATTATTGCGGATAGTGATGGCAAAGTTATGACGGGCGCCGAGTTGGTTCGCTTGGATCAACAGGCATTTGAGTCTGAAGTCGAAAATGTACGGGTTTATGCACGTGTTGATCCATTACAAAAAATTAAAATCGTTCAAGCTTTGCAGGATAAAGGTGAAGTCGTTGCAATGACTGGTGATGGTGTTAATGATGCTCCGGCACTTAGAACTGCTGATATTGGTATTGCAATGGGTAAAGGTGGCACGGATGTGGCTCGTGAAGCAGCTCACATGATATTACTTGATGACAATTTCGCGACTATTGTGCATGCGGTACGTTATGGCCGTCGCCTTTATGACAATATCCGTAAATTTGTTCGTTATGCGGTTACGACTAACTCAGCAGAAATCTGGACGATATTTTTAGCACCCTTTCTCGGGTTGCCAATACCTTTACTTCCGATTCATATCTTGTGGATCAACTTGGTTACGGATGGTTTGCCTGCATTGGCACTCACGGCTGAGTTGGCGGAGCCTGGCATTATGCGGCGTTCACCGCGCCCGCAACAAGAGAGCCTGTTTGCAAATGGCATGTGGCAACACATGGTCTGGGTAGGGTTGCTTATGGCGGGTTTAACGTTATTTACGCAGTCTTGGGCTTATCATTCAGGTTCATCTCATTGGCAAACCATGGCTTTTACCGTCCTAACGTTTTCGCAGCTGTTTCATGTAATGGCAATCAGATCAGAAAAAGAGTCTATATTCAGTATCGGTTTTCTTTCCAATCGTCCCATGGCAATAGCCCTAATAATGACCTTTATATTACAGATGGCAACGATTTATGTGCCAATGTTAAATCCTATTTTTAAAACAGAACCGCTCAGTGCGAGCGAATTTATTATTTGCCTGATGTTGTCAGGTGTAGTATTTGCTGCCGTTGAAATTGAAAAGTGGCTGATGCGAAGTGGCGTGTTATATCGCGGCTAGTTGTCGCACTAATTGAATAAGAAGATAATAACGATATGAGCATTGATAACCCACCAATAGACTCCAAAGCCGCGGCGTTGGAAACCTTAAAACTCTTTCGTATTATCTTTAAATCAGCAAACCGACATTTTCATGAGGTTGAAAAGAAGGTAGGCATTGGCGGCGCATCCTTGTGGGCATTGGCTGAGATTTTAGAAACCGATAATTTGACTGTTTCTGCATTAGCCAAAGCGATGTCTGTGCATCAATCTACTGCAAGCAATCTTATTGAGAAACTCGAGGTTAGCGGCTATGTTATTCGGATAAGAAGTCTTGAAGATCGGCGCGTGGTACATCTTGCATTGACTGATCTTGGGCGTGAAGTGCTATCTAAAGCGCCTCCGCCATATCGAGGCATATTGCCTGATGCATTGATGTGCATGGATCCTGCATCGTTAAGTACGCTAAACGGACATTTAACGGAGCTTATTGTCGGGATGGAGGTGGAGCATGACAGTAGTGCTTTCGAACCATTAGGTCGGACATAACTGTTTATTTCTGTAGGGTTTAGGTCATGATACTCCCTATAGCATTGAGTGTTTTGAAATTACCCTATAGATTAGAATAAATGATTGTTCAGAAGTAAATGTGTGCCGATGCTTGCTGCATAACCCAGAGCAACTACAGGCATCCACTTTAAGTGACCAAAAAAAGTATAGCTGCCATGGGCTTGCCCCATCAACGCTACGCCGGCAGCAGAACCGATTGAAAGCAATGAGCCACCGACACCAGCGGTTAATGTGACTAACATCCATTGCCCAACGGACATATCCGGCATCATTGAGAGTACGGCAAACATCACGGGTATATTGTCTACAATAGCAGAAATGACGCCAACTGCGATGTTGGCGTTAGTTGCTCCCCAATGACCGTACATAACCTGTGAGGTCGTTGATAAGTATCCTAAAAATCCTAGACCACCTACACAGAGTACGACTCCGTAAAAGAAAAATAGCGTATCCCATTCTGCACGTGCGATTTTAGCGTAAATGTCATATGGAATTGGGTTGCTTAGGTCTTGCAAGCTCTTGCTGCTAAATTGTGTTTTTGCACCAGACATTTTTAGATAATAAGAAAAAAGCTGTAGTAAGCCTAAGCCTGTCAACATACCTAAAACGGGAGGGAGTTGTAAAAAGCTATGAGCACATACAGCCATGGCGATTGTGATAAGGAATAAGGTGACAATCTGGAGTGCACCACGCTTCATCGATAGTTGTACGCTACTGCCTTTCGGTTTTTGATCAGGGACGGCAAAGTTCATGATTACTGCAGGAATCAACCAGTTGACGAGTGCAGGGATAAATAATGTAAAAAATGTCCAGAAGGTGACGGCGCCATTTGTTGCTTGAACATTTTTTTGCCAAACCATCAGCGTTGTTATGTCTCCAAACGGACTGAAGGCACCCCCAGCATTGGCTGCAACAACAAGGTTGATACAGGCAAGTAATACAAATTTTTTGTTACTACCTCCAACAGCTAGTACTACTGCACCCATTAGTAAAGCGGTGGTCAAGTTGTCCGCAATTGGCGAAATAAAGAATGCCAGTAGTCCTGTCACCCAAAACAAGGCGCGATAGCTAAAACCTTTACGAATCAACCATGTTCGTAAGGCCTCAAACACTTGTCGCTCCTCCATGGCATTGATAAACGTCATCGCTACGAGTAAAAACAGCATTAGCTCCGCATACTCTTCCAGATTATGTCTGAATGCAATTTCTACTATATGCGGAATGTCGTGTGCTTGATAGTACCAAGCAATCAAAGCCCAGATAATGCCTGCGGTTAATACGACAGGTTTGGATTTGCGTAAATGGATGAACTCTTCAGCCATAACAACCATATATGCAATAAAGAATAGCGATATAGCTACAATGCCAACCCAATGCCCTGTCAGGTCAATGCGTTGTTCTATATCTGAAGCTAAGGCTAATGTTGGTGTCAGCAGGAAGGATATGAATGTAAAGAATATAGTCATGAACTGGCTCTTGAACGGTTGATTGTTGGTCTTGTAATATTTGAATTACTTACTCAACTATGAGTTTGACGTTATCGTTTTTAACACGTACCTTTAGCCATTCTGTAATTTTGTATTGTTCACTTTGCTTCAGTTTACTGGAGGTGGTTATATTAAGTACAATAAGTTGATTGTTAGCGTTGCCGTCATCCGCTTTCCATTGAACTGCTTCAGAAAACAGAGCCTCTCGAATTTGCGGATACAACGCGTGTAACTCTGTTGCCATATGTTTCCATTCGGCCTTGTTCATATCAATAGCTTGTAATTCAGATTGTAGTTTTTGGATGGTTTTGTCTTTCTCTTCTAGTACGTACAAGTTATCTTTATATAGCTCGCTAACAATGTTGGATTTTAAGGCGGTTACATCAATGGTCTGATCTTTTGATTGATGAACGATTAGGGATGCTCCCGTTAGGCCATAACCTTGCAAGCGTGCTTGCAACTCTTTGAGTTGGATTTGACTGATAGGCGCCCCTATCAGAGTTATTTCAATTTGTTTTTTTGCAGGGTCAATATTCCGCTCTGTGATGTGTGCCTGTTCAAATAAGACTTCCTTGCTGAGGAATGTCTTGGCTTTTGCATTAAAAACCTCTTGATTGACCAATTTAACAGCAAGGTAAAGGCTGGGTAGCATCGTTAGTATCACGACGACTGAAAGCGCTCGCCTGACACGGGTTTCTGTATAGTTGTCGACAAATTGTTTGTGTGATGGGTTTAGCAACCAAATAATTAGAATGGATGAGAAGGCTATAAATACGCAGTTGATGGAATATAAATAAAATGCGCCAAAAAAGAAATGCCAGTTTGCATTGGCTAAGGCATAGCCAGCAGTACATAAAGGTGGCATGAGGGCAGTGGCAATTGCAACGCCAGGAATGACATTGGATTTGGTTTTTTCGCTGCGGGTAGCTCCAATAATGCCTGCTAATCCACCAAATAAGGCAATCAGTACATCCCATATGGTCGGAGTTGTTCTGGCTAGAAGCTCAGAATGAGCGTCAGACAAAGGTGTCAAAAGAAAGTAAAGCGTTGAAACTAGTAAGCTAATGAGGGTAGCGATTCCAAGGTTCCTGAAAGATTTTTTGATGAGTTGTGCATCATAGATGCCTACTCCATAGCCAATCCCCATGATTGGTCCCATTAAAGGTGAAATGAGCATTGCGCCGATGATGACGGCAGTGGAGTTAACATTTAAGCCAATCGACGCAATTAATATGGCAAACATCAACACCCATAAATTTGTGCCTCTTAACTCAACGCCTGAGCGTAGACTTTCATCTATCAAGCTATCGTCGGCTTTGTCTTCAATCAAGCTGAAACGTTTTCTTATGGCTACGATAGCTCTTTTAAGCAAAGGTTGATGTAAATTGGTCATGAATTTCCGTTTGTGTTTGTTTGGGGCTCTAGGCTAGTAACTACTTCGGATACTTTGTGCATCAATATCTGATGGCTTTAAATCAAAGGCGATACAGATGCGCTCTTCATTTGAGTTGAACGGCACAGTCCTGTGAAACAGTGATGACGGGAAAAGCACAATGTCGCCGACATTTGGTGCAACTAGCCCCACTGGAAAGTTATTATGTTTTTGTGGATAGTTGTCACCATGAATACCATATTCAAAGCAGCCTTCTGACGGATCTTTTTTGTCTTTAGGCAATACTAGATATACTGCACCACTAATCCAGCCGATTTCATGGATATGTTTGTCAACATAGCCACCGCGCCGCATTTTCACATACCAAGAACTGGTGAACTCCAATTCATCATCATGAGGAAATGATTTAATTAGTTCACAATCAGCGCCTGAAAATTTGTTTCTGTAGTTGATGAATTCCTGCTTTACTAATTCACCTAGCCGTCTAAAAGAGGCTTCTGGGCGCTTGAATAAGTTGCCTGCAGATTGTGTTCCAAAATACAGCATACCTTGTTTGCGCTCTTGAATGCTGGTGTTGCTGACATCTTGAAGTAAGTCTTGTAATAGTGTGCTATTGGGTTCGGCTAATTCTTTGATACTGTTTTGATAGACAAAATCAAAGCCATTTTTGCAAAAGTTATATGGATCTTCTACGCCGAAATTGGTTGCATAGTGAGTTGATAATGTCGCAAGGAAAGGCGCGTTATGTTTTTTGTTGGTGCGTACAATTTCATCTAATTTGGCTTTGAAGTCATCAAAGCGTTCGGCTTTATACAAGCAGTAGAGGCTGCGTGATTGCCAGTCATCCAATTGGGCGCGGTCGAAATAGGCAACAGCCTCATCAAAACGTTTAGCTAAATATAAGAACTCGCCCATATTGTAGTTTGCGCCGGCATGCTCGGGATTGATTGCGAGTGTATCCAGATAGCTTTTAACTGCATCTTCCATATTGCCTTGGTCGCGTAAGCATTCTCCTAAGTAATTATGCGCATCAGCATAATTTGGAAATTGGGAAATGGCTTTTCTGAAATGCATGATAGCTTCATCCAACTTCCCCTCATCACGTAGTGCGGTACCTAAATTAAAATGTCCACGAGGATCATCTTGGATGCTGAGGGCAATACGGTAATTTTTAATGGCCTCTTCTAATATGCCTTGTTTTTGTAATACCGTACCTAAATTGCCATATGCTTCAAAAAATTTTGGTTGTAACGCAATTGCATGCTGATAACTTTTTACGGCCTCTTCTAATCGACCAAGGTTGGTGAGGGCAATCCCTAGGTTAAAGTGTAAATCTGGTGTGTTCGGTTGTATTGCAAGAGCTTTGGAATAGCTGCTGACCGCTTCAGTAAATTTAGATAAGCCATCTTGCGCAACCCCGAGTACCTGATACAGGATAAAAGTATTAGGGTAGTGAGCGATTAATTGTTTAGCGGCTAATTCGGCTTCAGCTAATTTACCTGTATTGAGTTTATTCAGTATAGGTTGCATTTCGAGTTGGCTGGGCTGTTTTGACGTTGATTTAGATTGTTGTGCCATGAGTTTATGCCTTGCTTGATAAGGTAATGGTGATTCTAAAATGTAATTATTGATTACGCTTTTGTAATTTGGTGGCCATTTTCCAGAATAATTTCATGGCTACTTTTGGTTCGTCTAGCAAAAGTGTTTCAATATCGTTCGAGTCAATCAGTACTACGTCAGTTTGTGTTGATAAGGCTGAAGTATATGTAGCTGCTGGTGTATTTAATAATAGTGCCATTTCACCAAAGTATTTGCTAGTCTCAATTGAGCATAAAGTAGTTGTATCTGCCCCGTCATCATATAGTACAGATAAGGGCGTGCTGTAATGCGGCTCTACTTTAAGTATTACGTTGGGATCTGAATGGCATGTCGTAATGTTTGCCTTTAGCCCCATATAAAATTTAGTTCACTTGATCTTTTTCATGCGGCGGTTGTTTGTTGGCTTAATATGAATTATGGGTTGGTTTATTCTGTTGAACATAGCAGTTTAAATTTCTCGGTTGCGGCTACTAAAGCTGAAGTAATGCCTGTCTCCATAGCAGAATGTCCGGCCTCTTGAATAATGTAAAACTCTGCGTGTGGCATTGCTTGACTAAGTTCCCAAGCACTTTTGGGTGGGCATACCATGTCATAGCGCCCTTGTACAATAACTGTAGGGATGTGCGCTAGCCGTGAGGCGGCATTTAAAATGGCGCTACCATCCACAAAACAATTGTGTTGAATGTAATGAATTTGAACGCGTGCTCTTGCTACCTCTATCTCGCCTTGTTCATGAGTGTATGGTGTGCAAGCTTTGTTTTCATTAGGCGTTAAACGCATGATTGCATTTTCAAATGCATTCCACTGTATGGCGGAAGGGATGCTGACCGAGCTATCTTCACTAAATATACGCTGGCGATAGCCAGATAAAACATCATGCTGTTCGTTAACAGGTAAGTATGATTGTAGTGTATGCCAAACTTCAGGATAGAAATGGGCAACCTCTCCTAAAAACCAATTGAGTTCTGTAGGGCGGCTCAAAAATATACCACGCAATATCAGGCAGGTGACATGTTGAGGGAAAGCCAGCGCATAACTGAGTGCTAAAGTACTACCCCAAGAGCCGCCGAATACTTGCCACTTGCTGATCCCTAGTGTTATGCGAATTAAATTAATATCAGCTACAAGATCTGCGGTGGTGTTTTGTGTCGTGGCGCCTAGTGGTTTGCTACGACCGCAGCCTCGCTGATCAATGAGGACTATATAGTAGTGTTCAGGATCAAAAAATCTACGTTGCATTGGATTGCATCCGCTGCCAGGTCCGCCATGTAAAAAAACTATAGGTTCCCCGGTCGGATTGCCGCAAATCTCATAATAAACTTCATGCAAGTCATCAACTTTGATGGTGTTTTCTATAAAAGTATCAAGTTCTGGATACAAGTTGTAAGTAGTATTTTGCATGTAGGATAATAGGCTTTCTATTTGATTGCTAATGACTTTTTTTACTATATTAGCATTTTGTAATGTAGGCAAAAATACTTATTTATTAAAATGTAAAACAAAATGTAAGTAAATTGTAACGAATGTATTGCAATTCGTGAGTGACTGGCATATAGTTCTGTCACGCACATAATAATGTGATTGAAAACAGATTCAGATAGTTGCTAAAAACTTGAGATTACATCAAGAACTTTAGGCGTTAAATGAAGGTGTTTTTATAAACCCTTAGTAGTTCAACTTTGGAGATTAAATATGCAAATCAACAAAATCAAATTAGCTCTTGGCTTGGTTGCTGGTCTATCAGCAGTTATGCCTATGGTAGCATCTGCAGCAAATGACCATGAAATGGCAATGGCTGACGCAAATAACTGGGCTGACCCACGCGGCGACTACATGAACCAAGGTTACAGTAAATTGGCTCAAGTTAACAAAGGTAACGTTAAAAACCTTAAAGCAGCTTGGTCATTCTCTACTGGTGTAAACCGTGGTCATGAAGGTTCACCTGTAGTTGTTGGTAACATGATGTATGTTCATACAGCATTCCCGAACAATGTATACGCACTAGATTTGAACGATAATCAAAAAATCGTTTGGTCATACTTCCCAAAACAAGATCCATCAGTACAAGCTGTATTGTGCTGTGATAACGTTTCACGTGGTCTTGGCTACGGTGACGGTAAAATCTTCTTGCAACAAAATGATGGTAATTTAGTTGCTTTGAATGCTAAAACTGGTGCTAAAGAATGGTCAGTACTAGTAAATGATCCAAAAGTTGGTGCTACTAACACGAATGCTCCACAAGTTCGTAAAGATAAAGTATTAACTGGTTGTTCAGGTGCTGAATTTGGTGTTCGCTGCTTCTTGGCTGCATACAATGTTAAAGACGGTTCATTAGCATGGAAAGCATGGTCAACTGGCCCTGATGCTGACGTGTTAATCGGTGCTGATTTCAACAAAGAAAATCCACAATACAATGCATTGTCAGTTTACTCTGACGTGAATGGCGGTAACAAAGAAGGCGGTTCATTTACAGCATTGCCAAATGACCAAATTAAAATTGGTGAAAAAGAACTTGGTACACGTACATGGTTGAAACCACAAGCAGTTAAAGATGGTTGGCAACATGGTGGTGGTTCAGTATGGGGCTGGTGGCCATATGACTCACGTACAAACTTAGTTTATTACGGTACAGGTAACCCATCAGTTTGGAACCCAGATGTACGTCCAGGCGATAACAAATGGTCAATGACTGTTTTCGCTCGTGACTTAGATACTGGTGTTGCAAAATGGGGCATGCAAATGACTCCGCACGATGAGTGGGATTACGATGGTATTAACGAAGTTATGTTGTTCGACAAGGGCGGCAAAACATACGCATTCCACACTGACCGTAACGGCTTTATGTATACATGGGATGCACATAC
>DAIDAH010000045.1 GCA_027310735.1 Methylotenera sp.
TTTTATTGCTGCTAGGTTTATATATGCAATAGCGGCACAATCAGTAAAGCTACAATATTCATAATTTTAATTAATGGGTTAACAGCCGGGCCTGCGGTGTCTTTGTAAGGGTCGCCTACAGTGTCGCCAGTGACTGCAGCCTTGTGCGCATCGGAACCTTTGCCGCCATGATTGCCATCTTCAATATACTTTTTGGCGTTGTCCCAAGCGCCGCCCCCAGTACACATGGAGATGGCAACGAATAGCCCTGTGACAATGGTTCCCATTAGCATACCGCCCAAAGCGATAGGCCCCAGTGTTAAGCCTACTGCCACAGGTACGGCGACTGGTAGTAGTGATGGAATCATCATTTCTTTAATGGCAGCCGTGGTCAGCATGTCTACGGCCTTGCCATATTCAGGCTTAGCGGTACCCTCCATAATGCCTTTGATGTCGCGGAATTGGCGACGCACCTCTTCAACAACTGCACCTGCGGCACGACCAACGGCTTCCATCGCCATTGCGGCGAATAGGAACGGAATTAGCCCACCAATGAATAAGCCAATAATCACCATCGGATCACTCAGGTCAAACTTCACATCAATGCCTGCACCCTGTAGCTTATGGGTGTAGTCGGCGAAGAGTACCAGCGCAGCTAAGCCAGCAGAGCCAATCGCATAGCCTTTGGTGACAGCTTTGGTTGTGTTACCAACGGCGTCTAATGGGTCAGTGACATCACGCACTTCTTTCGGCAGTCCAGCCATTTCTGCAATGCCGCCTGCATTGTCCGTAATTGGGCCGTAGGCATCTAAAGCAACTACAATTCCAGCCATACTCAACATAGAGGTTGCGGCAATTGCCACGCCATACAGGCCACCTAGGTGATACGATACAAAAATTGCAAGGCACACAGAAAGTACCGGCCAAGCGGTTGATTTCATTGAGATGCCAATGCCGGCAATAATGTTGGTTGCGTGACCAGTGGTGGAGGCTTGTGCAATGTGTTTCACCGGAGCGTAATCAGTGCCAGTATAGTATTCGGTAATCCATACTAATGCTGCTGTGAGCACTAAGCCAACTGCGCAAGCGCCAAATAATTGATTGGCTGAAACCAAGAGCTCACCTGCAGTGATGCCTTCTGGAAACATTTTCATGGTGACAAAATAAAATGCCGCCAATGATAATGTGCCCGCAACTGCAAGGCCTTTATATAGAGCTGGCATCACGTTTTTCATGCCAGGTGAAGCCTTCACGAAGAAACAGCCAATGATAGAAGCCACGATAGAAACTGCCGCCAACATGAGCGGGTAAATAATGGCGCCAGTACTTTGAATAAGCAGGCTACCTAATACCATTGTGGCGATTAAAGTCACGGCATAGGTCTCAAACAAGTCGGCTGCCATGCCGGCACAGTCGCCAACGTTATCGCCTACGTTATCGGCAATTACGGCTGGATTGCGAGGGTCATCTTCAGGGATGCCTGCCTCCACTTTGCCGACCAAGTCGGCACCTACGTCAGCGCCTTTAGTGAAGATACCTCCACCTAGTCTTGCAAATATTGAGATGAGGGATGATCCAAATGCTAAGCCAATCAGCGGATTTAAGTTGGTTGTGCCTTCGCCGCCTAAAAAGGCATAAAAACCAGCTACGCCTAACAAGCCTAATCCAACCACGAGCATGCCTGTAATAGCGCCACCTTTGAAGGCGACGTCAAGTGCTGGCCCGATGCCTTTAGTCGCCGCTTGGGCAGTGCGAACGTTGGCCTTGACTGAAACATTCATACCGATAAAGCCACATGCGCCAGAGAGCACTGCGCCGATTACAAAGCCAATAGCTGTTGTTACGTTTAGGAAAACACCAATAAGAACTGCCAGAACGATGCCGACGATGGTGATGGTTTTATATTGACGGGCTAAGTAAGCTGCTGCCCCTTGCTGAATTGCACCTGCGATTTCTTGCATGCGTGCATTGCCTGCGGGTAAGTTGGAAATCCATTTGCTCATTATTACGCCATACAGTACAGCCAGAATGGCCGCGCTGATAGCAATCATTAATGCGATTGACATAACATCTCCCTATCTAAATTTTTATAAATTCGTTAAAAGTTAATGTGTGGATACGACATTAAATACAACGTTAAAATAAAACTAGTGCTAAGTTGACATGAGCGCTCGATGGACTGAGTGTTCGATTGTTATTACGTATATCAATTACCATTAAAACGTGCATTACTTTAAATTTGGCTAGACTTTGAAGCTTGACTAGAGCAGCAGCGATTCATTATTGCATTATTAGTCTAGGCAAACAACTAACAATGCTACGTGAACAACCTGATTAGGATTAACAACATTAATTTAGCTTGAGAAGGAAGGGTGCTGTCTTTTTTAAGTCTTGGTGGCTAATCTTGTCAACGCTTCGCCGAGAGCCGTGCCAGATAGTCTTTTTGCTAACGCATTTAGGCTGGTAGCCGCCACTGGGCTGAGCTTCTTAATGGGTTTAGGCTTGGACTTGGGGGCAGATTTTACTTGCACTTTCACGTAAATTGAAGTAACTTCACACCCTTGCTTTTCTAGCTTAATCAATAAGCTAGGTATGAAAAGTTTAATTTTTGCTGCGACTGCATTGTTGTCTGCAAATATGGTGATTTGCTTATTTTTAATGCTGCTTGCATGGCTTAATTCAGCCAAATTGTCAGGCGCAATCGCCCCCCAAATGTTTTGTGCAATCTGAGTTTCTTTATTGCGAGCACGGAGCTCAATAAGCTCCGGCTGATTCAGTAATGCGTTAAATCGCTGCATGGCTACTTTCATTGTGAGAGTTGGCAGGGGTTAGGAGTGAAATGAATATCATCTTTGTCTCAAATAGTATGTCGAAAGCTAAAACGTTAACCGTTTTTCAGGTTGGCGCTATTGTGCTCGCCTTGATATTGGTGCCAATGATTATTGTTTTGTTGCTGATTGTGCCACAGGAACCATCTACGCAACAGGGGGTTAAGTCATTGATTCCAGCAAGACTTAACTTTTATTTCAATAATCCCCAAAAACACTTGGATGCTTATGCTGTTCAGTTAGGTGAAATGCAGGCACGCATGATACGTTTGGATGCGCAAAGTGAGCGATTAACTAAATTAGCTAATGATAAAGCCGGGGATAAAAAGAAGGTTGTCCATGATAATGCTTTAGATGCTGCACCGTTGAAGCCTGGTCAGGGGGGGCCGCTGGTCTTAGATGCTCCATTGTCTGAGCCTGATTTGCAGAAAAGGATTGCTGAATTGATGGCGCAGATAGACTCTAAGGCTGATTATCTAAGTGATCTGGAAGCAAAGCTGTTGCAAAAGAGTGTGTTGAAAGACACGCTGCCCAATATAAGTCCGATTGCTGTCTCATATAATTCATCCAGTTTTGGCTGGCGCTTAGACCCTTTTAATGGGCATAAGGCATTTCATGAGGGATTGGATTTTCCTGCGGCAATAGGTACGCCAATTTATGCCGCAGCTGGAGGAGTTGTTACAACAGCAGAGCAAACGCCTGATTATGGTAAACTTGTCAAAATAGACCATGGTTATGGTCTGGAGACACGTTACGCACACACTTCATTGATTGTTGTTAAGGTGGGTGATCGTGTTGAAAAAGGGCAGAAAATTGCCGAAGTAGGCAGTACAGGCCGCTCAACTGGGCCACATTTGCATTATGAAATCAGGTTAGATGGTAATGCGTTAGATCCAAGAAAATATCTTAGCGCGAGTAATTGAATTTACGCCAGTTATTGAAAAAATGAAAGTAAGCCCCACTCACTAAATTATGATTTCTCATGAACTACATTGCAGTATGCTAAGTCTCATATCTGGCCTTAGACATTCATTAGAAGCGTTTAGGTTTTAAACCACTAAGCCCAACATTAATATAAAAACAATCCATTATCCTTAAGCGGAAAGTCAATCATTTCATGATATCTACGTTGTTCAAAAAATTATTCGGTAGTCGTAATGACAGGTTAGTTAAACAGTATGCTCAGAAAGTTGAGCTTATTAATGCGCTAGAGCCAGAGATACAGGCTTTGAGTGATGAAGCTTTGAGAGCAAAAACAGCTGAATTTAAACAGCGGTATAGCAATGGTGAAAGTCTTGATCAGCTATTGCCAGAAGCTTTTGCAGTTGTACGTGAAGGAAGTAAACGTGCGCTGGGCATGCGCCATTTCGATGTGCAACTAATAGGCGGTATGGTATTGAATGCCGGAAAAATTGCCGAAATGCGTACGGGTGAAGGTAAAACATTGGTGGCTACACTGCCAACTTACCTGAATGCCCTGACTGGTAAAGGTGTTCATGTGATTACTGTGAATGATTATTTAGCCAAGCGCGATGCGGAATGGATGGGTAAGCTCTATAACTTTTTGGGTTTAAGTATCGGCATTAATTTATCTCAGATGCCAAGCGAAGCGAAACGCCAAGCTTATGCGGCTGACATTACATATGGTACCAATAATGAATATGGCTTTGACTATTTGCGCGACAATATGGTGTATACCACTGAAGAGCGCGTGCAACGTGGTTTAAGTTATGCGTTAATTGATGAAGTGGATTCGATCTTGATTGATGAAGCACGTACACCATTGATCATTTCAGGTCAGGCCGATGATAGCGTAGCGCTTTACAGCCAGATTAATAGTGTTGCTGCAAAACTTGTGCCGCAAACTGAAGAAGAAGGTGCTGGCGATTTCTGGGTAGATGAGAAAGCGCAAAATGTAGTGATGTCTGAGCAAGGGCATGAGCATGCAGAAGCATTGCTAGCTGAATCAGGCTTATTGCTAGAAGGATCAAGTTTGTACGATGCATCTAACATTACCTTGGTTCATCATTTGTATGCATCGCTGCGTGCACGCAACTTGTATCACCGTGACCAGCATTATGTGGTGCGTGATGGTGACATCATTATTGTGGATGAATTCACTGGGCGTATGATGGCTGGTCGTCGCTGGTCTGATGGTTTACATCAGGCCGTTGAAGCGAAAGAGGGCGTTGATATTCAAAAAGAAAATCAAACGCTCGCTTCGATTACTTTTCAAAATTACTTCCGTATGTACACTAAGTTATCAGGTATGACTGGTACCGCTGATACTGAAGCTTACGAATTTAACCAGATTTATAATTTGGAGACGGTGGTGATTCCGACGCATCGACCTATGCAACGTAAAGATGCTATGGACAAGGTGTATCGTACTTCTCGTGAGAAATATGAAGCAGTAATTCTAGATATCAAAGAGTGTCAAGGTCGTGGTCAGCCTGTGTTGGTCGGTACTACTTCTATTGAGAACTCAGAGTTGATTTCCAAATTGTTGACGGAAGCGAAGCTCGATCATCAGGTACTGAATGCAAAACAGCATGAGCGTGAAGCGCATATTATTGTGCAAGCAGGTCGTCCGGGTGTCATTACCATTGCTACCAATATGGCTGGTCGTGGTACGGATATTGTACTAGGTGGTAATCCGGAGCCAGATATAGCAGTTGTAGAAGCGGATGAGACACTTTCTGAGACACAAAAAACAACGCGTATTGCTGAAATTAAAGCTGAGTGGAAACTGCGTCATGATGGCGTTTTAGCCGCAGGCGGTTTGCACATCATTGGTACAGAGCGCCATGAGTCACGTCGTGTTGATAATCAGTTACGTGGACGTTCTGGTCGTCAAGGCGATGCTGGTTCGAGTCGTTTTTATCTTTCATTGGAAGATCAATTGCTTCGTATTTTTGCATCTGACCGAGTTTCTGCCATTATGGAGAAACTCAATATGCCAGATGGTGAGGCAATTGAACACCCTTGGGTCACGCGTGCGATTGAGAATGCGCAACGCAAAGTTGAAGGCCGTAACTTTGATATCCGTAAACAATTGCTTGAATACGATGATGTGGCAAATGATCAGCGAAAAGTGATTTATGAGCAACGTAATGAGTTGTTGGATGCTGCTGATGTTGGTGATACGATTAAAGCGATGCGTGATGATGTCGTGGATAGCGTGATTTCAGCACATATCCCACCTGATAGCGTTGAAGAGTTATGGGATGTCCCGGGCTTGGAAAAAGAGTTGAAAACTGAGTTTGGTATGGACTTACCTCTACAAAAGATGCTTGAAGACAATCCTGACTTGCACGAAGCAACGCTACGTGAGCATATTTTAGAGGCAACAGACAGTATGTACGTTGCCAAAGAACAGCAGGCTAGTGCAGATATCATGCGTCAGTTTGAGCGTTCAGTTATGTTGCAAAGTATCGATAACCATTGGCGTGAGCATTTAGCTGCGCTGGATCATTTGCGTCAAGGTATCCATTTACGCTCATATGCACAAAAAAATCCTAAGCAGGAATATAAGCGCGAGGCGTTTGAGTTGTTTGAAAGTTTGTTAAACACTGTAAAAACAGAAGTTACAAAGGTGACAATGTTGGTGCAAGTGAAAACAGAGGCAGACGTTGAGGCTGTGGAACGACCTGTAGATGTCGAGAATGTGCAATATCAGCATGCAAATTATGACGAAGCATTGGCGGTGGCCGATGATGAGCATAGTCAGGCAACCACGACGCAGCCTATCATCCGTGATGGTGTAAAAGTTGGCCGTAATGATCCTTGCCCATGTGGATCAGGCAAAAAATATAAGCAATGTCATGGTGTGTTAAGTTAAATCCTTGCATGGCAGTTTAATCTGGGCGGTTCTTCTTGAGTTTGCCTACAACTGCTAGTTGTTTGAAAATTATGGTGATAGGGAATTATGTCCGAGTATACGCAAGTAAGAGTTGAATCACCTTGTATCGGTATTTGTGCAATAGATGAATCGAATGGTTTTTGCTTGGGTTGTTATCGTACTGTAGATGAAATTAAAGCTTGGTTCGATATGAGTCAGGATGAGAAAAAGGATTTACTGACTCAGTTAGATGAGCGTCAGTTGTCTCAAACCAATTTTGATGCTTAATGTTTCTGAGTGTGAATAGACTGTTACAGTCTTAATAAACAGTCTACATCAGTTACAAATACTAGGCGACTGATGGTCGTATGTAAAAATCTTAATGCCAAGAATTACGCCTTGGCTTCTTAACTGCTCAAGCATTTCCAGTCCAAACTGAATGATAATTTCTGGCTGAGGATGCTTGAGTTCACTAGCTATCATGGTGAGTGCATGCTCACTTGTCATTGCTTCCTGTTGTAATAATTCAATCAGCTTGTAGGTTACAGCGTTTAGCTCAATAAACTTCACAATATCGTCAGTATTTCGATAGACCAATAGATGTGTGCTGCATTTTTCTTTGGGTATGTGGCGAGGTGCAATTTTTTGCACGGCATAATCATAGCTGAGCAGTTGCATGGCGGGCGTGAACACTGCTTGACGTGTGAGTAAGTCACCCGTGGTATCTATCTTGTACGGCTCATCATTGGCGTCAACCGTGGCAGACATGAACATCACTTGGAGTTCAACCCATTCGTAATGACATAAGTTGACTAAATACGGAGGTAAGTCGGCTTGTGTGGCTAGGAATTCCAGAAATTCCTCTGGAATTTCACGAAAAAGCGGGCTACTCGCAGAGTGTTCACGTAGAAACGTTTTGGTTAATTTGAGCCATGCGCGTTTTCCCAATACTTTTTGCGCAACTGGAAAGCAGGCTGAAACTGATTCAAAGAGATTGTTGAACACAATCTCTTTGTAAACCGCCATGCGCTCCGTGGGCACGCCCTCTGGTTGAGGCTTGCACATAGGGTCGCGCAGGTGCGCACAAAACGCTTGTTGGTAACGCTGAAAGCTAGGCAGTGCGTTGGTCATGGCTTAACTCAATGTAGCGGTTTTGAATTGTGGCGATCTTATTGATTTCTTGCATTAATAGCTTGAGTGGCGGAATGTTATTATCCCGTTCTAGTAAGGTCGGGAATGTGCCGAATAATTGGTATGCTTCTTCCAGTAAAGCCCAGACCGGGTCAATAATATTCTCACCATGTGTATCTACCAATAAGTCAGGTTTTTGCTGATAATGGCCTGCAACATGACCATAGACAATGCGCTCACCAGGGATGCCGCGTAAGAACTCATGTGGGTCAAAGTCGAAATTAACACTGTTGACATAAATATTATTGATATCAATGTGTAACAGGCAGTCAGCCTCAGCTAGCACTGCTTTGATGAAGCTGAGCTCATCCATTGTTGAGATTGGCGCTTTCACATAAAACGAGGCATTCTCTACAGCAATACGCTCACCTAGAATATCTTGAGTTTGGCGTATGCGTGCTGCAACATAATGTACAGCCTCTTCAGTAAATGGAATGGGAAGGAGGTCGTATAGATAGCCTTGCTGACCATTGTATGCATCGGTTGAGTAGCTTAAATGTTCGGTATACAGAGGGATGTGGTGCTGCTGCAGAAATTTTTTAACTTGTTTTAAGAAGTCGGTATTGAGCGGGCTTAGTCCACCAAGTGACAGGCATAGACCGTGACAAACAATAGGGTAGCGATCCACAAACCAATCAAGTTGTTTAGCTGCTTTTCCGCTGACATTTATCCAGTTTTCTGGTGCAATTTCTACAAAATTAATATTGGCAATGCTATCGTCGCCAAAGGCGGTTTGAATTTGGGGTATCAGCTCGCGCTTTAACCCCAAACCCACACCGTTAATGCTGGATTTTTGATGACTTTGATTCATCATCTTAAAAGGCATTTTTAATGTACATTTGCGGCGCTACTTACTTAGCTTTTTCAGCGCTACATTTGCCTTCTTTGGCTTTATCCATGGCTGCGGCTTTCATTTCAGCACTACAGTTGCCTTCTTTCGCTTTACTTTCCATTTGTTGCTTCATTTCTGCACTGCATGTGCCTTCTTTCATTTTTTCGGCACTGCATTTACCTTCTTTGGCTTTTTCCATAGCGGCTTTTTTACTGGCACCACATTTGCCTGTTGAGCATTTGCCATCTTTCATTTTGCCCGTTGAGTTGTCTGCAACTTGATAGCCGCTAGAAAGTGATTTTGCTGCAAATGGATTTTCTGCTGCATTCACTGCGGCGGCTGCGATTGATAAAGCGAAAGCACCAGTGATAGCTAATGCAATTGATTTTTTAGTGTTGTTCATGGTTAATCCTTTTTAAAGTAAATTTAATTTCAAAAACTATATATTGTTTAATGGTATCCAGACTCAGTCGACCGATTAATTTCACGGGAAATCCGGTCTCTCGCTTCTAAACTAAGTTGTATCGTGCTGTCACCTTCAGTGTGTTGCATCATACGTTTAACGGCATTGCGCAATACACGCAGTTGACGATTAAAATGGTTACATGCATCGCAAATGAGAAGATGAAACCTTAACCGCAAACGTTCTGACCAAGACAGAGGACGGTCTAAAGATTGTGATACGAGTTTACTGGCTTGTTTACAAGTAAGCATTAACATCATCTTCTATCCTGTAATCCAGTTGATCTCTAAGCATTTTCTTAATCCCATCCGGGCTCTATACAACATTACCCAAGCATTGGTCGTTGTAATATCCAGTTCCTTACAAATATTTTCATTATCTATTTCTTGTATGTCACGCATACTAAAAATAGTGGCTAATTTGGCTGGCAGTTTATCCATACACGTACTTAGTGCTTTTAGAAATTGTTTTTGCTCAAGGGCATTATCTGGTATTTCCAAGGTTTGCGGCTTATCAAGCCAATGACCCGTACTATCAAAAAAGTCATCCATACTGGTATCAGAGGCATCAAGATCAATTAAATCAGAGATTGGTTGCTCGCGAATCTGTTTGCGTTGCAAGTCAATAATTTTATGTTTGAGTATGCCTGTTAGCCAGGTTCGTGCAGAGGATTCGCCGTCAAAGCTATTGTTTTTAATGGCAGCTAACATGGTTTCTTGTACCGCGTCTTCAGCTTGGTGCGTGTCGCGCAATCTTGCCAATGCGAAACGATATAGATAGTCGCCGTGTTCGTTAAGCCAGTTATTGATGTTGTTCATCTTAAGATTAAATCATGAAAAATATAGATTGCCTACCACAATCCATTTTGCTCAGTTTTAGTTAGTAGTTATGCACAAGCTAGATATTTGTAAGGAATAACACGATTCTTTGACTAAGCACAGTCTGCGTTATTACGCATTTAAAATCAAAAGGGAAAGTTATGCTGCAATCAATCAATTTACAAAAAACTAGGCTGGTAAAACTCTATGTTGGCGTTACACAACTATTGGATGGTTTTTCTACATGGCTGCCACAATTATTTTTGCGCAGCCTATTAGCTTGGGAGTTTTTAGAGTCTGGGTTGGAAAAGTATCATGGCCAGAATTGGTTTTCTGATATCACTTTTCCTTTCCCGCTTAATTTGCTGCCAGCTGATTATAGTTGGGGCTTAGCGACATTTTTTGAGCTGGTTGGTGCCGTGGCGTTATTGATTGGATTAGGCACGCGTTTCTTTACAATGTCACTCATGATTCTTACCGTAGTTGCCATTTTAACAGTGCATTGGCCTGAACACTTTGGCTCTCTGTTTGAGTTTTTAAAAGGCTATCGGATTGTGGATGAAGAGGGTGATGGTTTTGGAAACTACAAGCTACCGCTCATGTATTTGGTCATGTTTCTGCCGTTGCTGTTTGGTGGTGCAGGTAAGTTGAGTGTTGATTATTGGTTAAAAGCTCGCGTGCTATGACCTTACAATAATCATCAGGTTTTCCGGTTTTTTTGTTTTAATAGATTTAGATAGTTTGCCGAGTCTAGCGGTGCGTTATTTCGTTGTGCCTGCCATATGGTTTCAGCAAGACAGTCGAGTAGGTCGTGTTGAGCCATATGTTTGTCATGATGCTGTTTGCATAAGTCATCATAAATTTGTGTAATGCCTATGGGTTGGTTGATGCTAATTTGTTCGATTACTGATAGGTGCAAACTTAAGTGCAGAAATGGGTTGGTTTCCCCCATTTCAGGAAAATATTGTTGATTCATATAGTGTTCTGGTGCATCCAGCACTACATGATATTCCGGGTGCATTTGCATGACTTCGATAGCGATTTTTTCCAACTCAGTCAGCGTTAACTTTTGTTTGAATTTTGCCCAAGCATCAAAGAAGAATTGTCTTACCTGATCTCGGCTAGGATTGTATAAGCTCATTTATGTTCTCAAATATTATTTATCTTGAGTTACTTTGCGGTAAATAAAGACAGTACTGCCGAATAAGGTAAGAGTTGGTTCTGGTCATGCATTGGCGCAATTTCACCGTTACCATAAAAACCTAATAACGGCATATTGGGTAGTTGTTGGGTGATGACTTTTAAATCACGATCAATGCCATCGTAAAAGTAGGGGCCGCGACCTAGACATGAGAACAGTAAGCCGAAATCAGGTTTTTTACCAAGGTCTTCCACGAGTTGATGTGTGATAAGGAGCATGTCAGCTTCTGCTGTGGTTTGATTGCGCAAACTCCAGCTTAAAAACTGCCCCACCTTGAGTGGTTGAGCAAGGGTGATATTGCCTTTGTTTTCATCATAACTAATGATATTGGTTTGGCGGTATTGACCAGCGTTAATCTCTTCAGTATTGTCGGCGTAAGTTGCCATGATTAGGTGTAATGGAACTGGCTCATCGCTTTTACTATAGGCTTTCCACGCCTTCTGCAGCACAGCCCAAGGTGATTGATTGTATTGGGGTGATTTACTATCAAGCAGGAAAATATCAAAGTCTTTTACTTGTTTTATTTTTAATGGCTGCGTTAATAATTGTAGGCCGTGAGAGGCTCTTGTCGCCATCTCTACGCCAGAAAAAAAAGCATCCACATGCCCAGATAGTTCGCCTTTGGCATTTTTCCAAACAGAAAAATTTCCTTGGCCAATGGCATCACCAGATACGCCGCCATAACGTACGTTGCCATCATTTAGCCATGTGCTGTTAATTGCATTGGGTGCACATAATGTAAATAGTGGCTGCTGAATATCCTTGTTGGGTAATTGCAGTGTAATTGAGTCGCCAAACACCATGGCGGCTGCGGCAGGTGCATCTAATGCCCAGTCATCTTCAGTAAAAATGCCTGAGGCTGAACAGCCTATGACTTGCGTGCAGTTTGCTGCTTTTGCAGCAGCTTTAATGGCGGCTTGCGGCTGGTTTGCGAATTCCGAGGTGAGTAGTAACAGCACGCTATTGGCAACGCTAATGTCAGCTTTGTGCATGGCTTGAGATACTGCTTGTGCGGCTAACTCAGGTGTAGCTTGATTGCCGAATGCGATACTGGTTGCGACCTTCATCGTTTTTCCTGTAGATAAAGATTTTTTATTCCCAGCTCTTTGTCTGGGTATTCGCACAAATCGACAATACAGCACTGTTCGCATTTTGGCTTACGCGCAGTGCAAGTGTAGCGACCATGTAATATTAGCAAGTGGTGTGCATCTTGCATAAACTCTGGTGGAATGGTTTTGATATATTTCTGTTCAACCTCCAGCACGGTCTTGCCAGTGGCAAGTTTGATGCGATTGCCTAATCGGAATAAATGGGTGTCCACGGCGATGGTCGGCTGACCAAATGCGGTATTCAACATGACATTGGCTGTTTTTCTCCCCACACCAGGTAAGGCCTCTAGAGCCGTTCGTGTGTTAGGAACCTGCGACTGATGTTGTGCAATCAACATTTGGCATGTGGCGAGTATATTTTTGGCTTTAGCATGATATAAGCCAATAGTTTTAATGTATTGCTCTAAACCAATAAGTCCCAGAGCTAGTATGGCTTCTGGCGTATTGGCGATTGCAAAGAGTTTCTCGGTGGCGAGGTTTACACCTTTGTCAGTTGATTGAGCTGATAAGATTACCGCGATCAGTAATTCAAAAGTGCTGCTGTGTTTGAGTTCGGTGGATGGGTTGGGTATCGCGATACTTAAGCGTTTAAATATTTCAAAGCGTTGCTTGGCATTCATGGGTGTTCATCTGCTGTTCGTGAGCTTATATGATTGGCTCACGAGAGATCCTTGTCAGTGGTGGTTTAATGATGAAGAGCAGGCTGTAATAGAGGTGTTGAAGAGTTGGTTTTCTCTGCCTTTCTAATTTCAACCCAATTGCGTAGCGCAATTAAAGTGCCTAATCCCAAAAATGCACCTGGTGGTAAAACCGCCAATAAAAATCCGTGGTAATCAGGAATTACGGTTAAAACAAATTGTTTGGCGGCTGGCCCGAATACCAAATCTAAGCCTGAGAATAAGGTGCCTTTGCCGACCAGTTCGCGTAGAGCACCCAGCAGTCCTAGTACTAGTGTCAAACCTAATCCCATCGTAAAGCCATCCAGAATTGACGGCACTGGCGAATTTTTAGCTGCAAAAGATTCTACCCGTGCGAGTACGATGCAATTGACGACGATTAGTGGAATGAAAATTCCCAAAACTTTATGTAATGGATGTGCAAACGCATTAATTGACATGTCGATGACTGTTACTAATGCAGCAATGACTAATATAAATATAGGTACGCGAATTTCATTAGGTACGAATTTCCGTACCGGCGATACTGAGCCATTGGCTGCAGCCATTACCAATGCCGTTGCAAAGCCCAAGCTCAAACCATTTACGGCGGTTGTCGTGACGGCAAGCGTTGGGCATAAGCCTAGTAGTTGGACTACACCAGGGTTCTGTTTCCATAAGCCATTGACGGCAATTTCTTTGTAAATATTGCTCATATTGCGTCCTTATGAGACTGAGTGGTATTTGATAAAAGCGATTGTTGATTCATTTGGAAAAACTGCAGAGCCTTTGCGACAGCTTTAACTACGGCGCGAGGGGTAACAGTCGCACCGACCATGTAATCAAATGCACCACCATCTTTTTTGACTTGCCATTGTTTGGCAGACGTTTTGCTTAAAGATTCATTCTTAAACAGATTTATCCAGTTGCTATGGGTGATGTCGATGTAATCACCTAGCCCCGGTGTTTCTGAATGCGTCAATACGCGCACGCCACTAATCGAGCCATCGGTACGAATTGCAATCAGCAATTTGATGTCGCCACCATAGCCATCATGTGCGATGGCTTCCAAGATGATGCCGACGACCTTGTTGTTAAGTTTAGCAATATTAGCTTCAGTTGGTAAACGATTGCCTAACAACGTATTGGGCGCAATGTTAACGACTTCTTTTAGCAGGTCGTTATCATAATTACTTTCTGGAAGAATTTGCTTAAATAAAGCCAAGCGCGCCTCTCTTTCACTCGCCTCAATCGGCGCGCGAGTGATTTCAAATACATAGGCGAGCATTGCTGTGCCCACGAATGCAAACACAATCATGGTAATG
>DAIDAH010000046.1 GCA_027310735.1 Methylotenera sp.
GATGCAACAACAGCTTCAATTACAAAAGCAATGAAAAAAGGCGATTTGGTAACTTTAATTGGATTTGGTACATTCTACGTTGGCAAACGTGAGGCGCGTAATGGTCGTAATCCTCGTACAGGTGAAACAATTAAAATTCAAGCTGCAAATTCTCCTAAATTTAGGGCTGGTAAAGCGCTTAAAGATGCTGTAAACTAGTCGGCTTCGTTGGATGAGGCGCGTAATTATTTAAATATATTAGCGCCGCAGTAATTAAAGTTATTTGCAGTAATTTTAGAGTAGCAAATTTATAAAAAATGCTGTAGAATGGCGTTTTTATTGGTTAAGCAGGGTGCTTAGCTCAGTTGGTAGAGCGTCGCCCTTACAAGGCGAATGTCAGCGGTTCGACCCCGTTAGCACCCACCATTTTAAAGTGGTAAGAAAAATTAAAGTTTTTCTAATGTATTTATTTAGAGAGTGCTTGTAATTTAAGCGCTCTTTATTTTGTAATTACATTTTGAATTGTTTTAATTTTAAGTAATACAATATATGTAGTTAAACTACTTAAGCTTTTAGGAGTGGTAGTTCAGTTGGTTAGAATACCGGCCTGTCACGCCGGGGGTCGCGGGTTCGAGTCCCGTCCACTCCGCCAACATCAGGAAAGCCTGTTGAGTCTTAGACTTAGCAGGCTTTTTTGTTTTACTCTAGCACCACAAGGTTTGTCCGTCTTACAGCATAAAATGAAGTGAATAGTCACTGCTTGTATGAAAATCATTTCTTAATTGAAATCCATTACAATTCACTACTCTCGAAAATATAACGATATTTATGAATCAAGCTATCTCAGAAATTAAAACTATTGATTTAGGACTTAATGCGGCGATTGATGGCGACTTCCAATTGGCCGATATTCTGGATACTACTGAGCTTGGTGCATTACTTGATAATTATTGCAATTCTGTTGGGATTGCAGCGGCCATTATCGATTTGAAAGGTAATATACTTATTGAATCACACTGGCAAAGTATTTGTTCAGATTTTCATCGAGCCAATCAAGTAACATGTGCTCGATGTGTCGAGAGTGATACTGATCTGGCGTTATGTTTAGCTGAGGGAAAGCAGTTTTCAGTATACAAGTGTAAGAATGGTATGACTGATGCAGCGTCTCCTATCATTATTGAAGGTCAGCATTTAGCGAACGTATTTGTCGGACAATTTCTGCTTTCTCCTCCTGATCGTAGCGTTTTCACACAGCAAGCTGAGCAGGTTGGTTTCGATTCAATTGCATATTTAGCTGCCTTGGATGCAGTGCCTATTATTTCGGAAGAGAAGTTACCCGCAATATTGGGTTTCCTGACAGGCTTTGCAAGTATGGCTGCATCTATGGGATTACAGCGTCTTCGCGCGGAGCGTGTGCGTGCTGAATTGTCTCAACATCATGAGGAGTTAGAGCATTTAGTCACTGAACGTACCAGTGAATTAGCTTTACATAACCAGATACTAGAGAAGATCGGTTCTGGGAAGTCCTTATTTAAAGTTTTAGATGCATTAGTTTTGGAAGTAGAAGCATTACATCCTGAAATGTTGTGCTCAATATTGTTGGTTGATGAAAGTAGACAAACGCTACGCCATGGTGCTGCACCTAGCCTTCCGGGTTTTTATGCTCAGGCTATAGATGGTTTGCCGATAGGTGATGGTATGGGTACCTGTGGCACGGCAGCATTTAACGGAGAGCGTGTTGTGGTTGAGGATGTTCAACAGCATGCTTATTGGCAGGAGTTTCGTGACTTGGCCGCACGTGCCGGTGTGCAATCCTGTTGGTCGCAACCGTTTAAGGATGAGAATGATAATGTACTTGGTACGTTTGCAATATATCATAAACATCCAGCACAACCTTCACCAGCAGCAATCAGTTTGCTTGAAAGCTATGCAAATCTTGCTAGATTGATTGTTGAGCGCAAAGCCGCATCAGATGAAATTAATAGCTTAGCATTTTACGACCCTCTCACAGGTTTACCAAACAGGCGTCTTTTACTAGATAGGCTTCATCAGGCAGTGTCTTCAAGAATGCGGAATGGTCGAGAGGCCTCGCTATTGTTTATTGACTTAGACAACTTTAAAACACTTAACGATACGTTAGGTCATGATATAGGTGATTCGTTACTGCAGCAGGTGGCTAAACGCCTTACCGCATGTGTGCGTGAAGGAGATACTGTTGCTAGGCTGGGTGGTGACGAGTTCGTTGTAGTGCTGGAGGATTTAAGTGAAACTGCACTAGAAGCAGGATCACAAACAGAGTCCATTGGTAATAAAATCATCTACGCGCTCAATCAACCTTATCAACTAGGTTCGCACGAGCACCATAGCACGCCGAGTATTGGAGCTACTCTTTTTAATGAAGGGCAATTGGATGTAGAGGAGCTGTTGAAGCAAGGTGATATTGCCATGTATCAAGCCAAGAAGTCGGGTCGTAATGCGTTACGTTTTTTTGATCCGAAGATGCAAGATAATATTAATGCCAGAGCTTTCCTTGAAGAAGCCTTACACAATGCAATTGAAAAAAATGAATTTGAGTTGCATTATCAGATTCAGGTTGACAATCATGGAGGGGCTATAGGAGCAGAGGCGCTAATTCGATGGTTGCATCCTGAACGTGGGTTGATCTCCCCAATTGAATTCATTCCTTTGGCCGAAGAAACGGGTCTAATTCACCCTATCGGACAGTGGGTGCTTAATACAGCTTGTGCCAGACTTAAGGATTGGCAAGGAAATGAGTTAACCCGTAACCTAATACTAGCTGTCAACGTGAGTGCAAAACAATTCCGTCAAATTGATTTTGTAGAGCAGATACAATCTGCGGTTCAACATTACAACATTAATCCAGCCTTGCTTAAGTTAGAGCTTACAGAAGGTTTGCTGTTGGAGCATGTTGAAGACACTATTGCAACCATGAATGCCTTAAATGAAATTGGTATCCACTTTTCATTAGATGATTTCGGTACAGGATATTCATCATTGCAGTACCTTAAAAAATTGCCGCTGAATCAATTGAAGATTGATCAGTCTTTTGTACGTGACCTTGCCGTAGATACAAGTGATAAAGCGATTGTGCGCACTATTATTGCGATGGCACAAGGTCTGAATCTTGGCGTTATTGCCGAGGGGGTGGAAACAGAAGAGCAACGACAATTACTACTTAAGAAAGGCAATACGCAATACCAAGGCTATTTATTTAGTAAACCTGTGCCAATTGAGGCTTTTGAAGTATTGTTGAAGTTACGCTGATTCACTTTGATTCAATATGCTATGCATTACAGTCGTCCAGACAAAAGTAGTGGAGTCACCATGTAATGCAACCCTACAAACTTTTGCCCAAGTAACTCTAGTAATGTTGTCGCGTATGATTGTTCAGTCTCAATGATAAATTGTACCCGTCGTTGACGGCCTGTGACCTGCTCAAGCAGCGTCATGCCTGATGGTCGTTGACCATGACCATATGCTTCTGTGGTACTAAAGCCATTTATTTCATCATTCTCTAGCAGCCAGTCGACTAAGGTTTCTTCTAACGCTGGTTGAGCGAATAGGGTGACTAAGCATTTTTCTTGGCTTTTTTCAGGTAATTTTTCAGTAGTATCATTCATTTTTTGGTATCTCTTATTTTGCGACCATTATTTAGTCTCTACGCCAAATCGGCGATAGAGAATAGGTAAAAGAATCAGTGTCAAAACGGTTGCACTCATTAAGCCACCAATTACCACAATGGCTAAGGGGCGTTGAATTTCAGAGCCTGGCCCAGTTGCGAATAATAAAGGCAACAGGCCGAATGCCGCGATATTTGCGGTCATGAGTACGGGGCGTAGGCGGCGTTTTGCACCTTCAACAACCACCTCACTTAGCGCCATGCCATGAGATAGCAATTGGTTGAAGTAAGAAACCATCACCACGCCATTCAATACGGCAATGCCGAGCAGGGCGATGAAGCCAACCGAGGCTGGTACTGACAGATATTCACCTGAAATCCATAAGGCAAACACGCCGCCGATCATGGCAAATGGAATGTTAGATAGAATCAGCAGCGATTGTCTGACGGAGCGGAACGTCGCAAATAGCAGCAGGAATATCAACCCAAGCGCAATCGGTACCACAATCGCTAATCTGGCAGCGGCGCGCTGTTGATTTTCAAACTGGCCGCCCCAACGCATAGAGTAACCTTCCGGGAATTTAACCTGTTGCAACACTACACTTTTCGCTTGCTCGACAAAGCCGACTAAATCGCGACCACGGACATTGGCAACTACTACCACCATGCGTGCACCTTTTTCACGGTCTACTTTAACGGGGCCTTCTACGCGCTCCAGCTTGGCAACGGCTGAGATTGGCACGTTGTTGCCATTAGGTAATGTCAGCATCAGGCTGGCAAAATCAGCCGGTGATGCGCGTAAGGTGTCTGAGCCGCGTAGCAATACTGGTGTGCGGCGTAACCCTTCTTGCACGATCCCAATTTGACGGCCTTCCAGTTGTGTACGCAAAGCACTTTCAATTTCGGCAATATCAAAGCCTAATCTGCCTGCAGCCAAACGGTCGATGGCAACGCGCATGTATTGCACACCGCTATTTTGTGGCGTGTAGACATCTTGCGAGCCGGGAATGGCTTTGAGTATTTTTACGGTTTGTTGCGCCATTTCATCCAGCTTGACCAAGTCATTGCCGAAAATTTTAATGGCTAGGTCGCCGCGTACGCCCAGTATCATTTCGTTTACACGCATTTCAATTGGCTGGGTGAATGCATAAGTAATTCCGGGCATGTCATTCAGCACTTTGCGTAATTCATCGGTGAGCTTTTCTTTACTGTCCATGCGCCATTCGTCTCTAGGCTTTAGCACCAGAAAGTTGTCCGTCTGGTTCAAGCCCATTGGGTCTAGCCCAAGCTCATCGGAACCAACGCGTGAAACTACGCCTTTGACCTCAGGCACCTTGGCCATCAGACTGCGTTGTATGCTTTCATCCATCTCTAGACTTTTTTGTAGATTGATGGAGGGCAGTTTTTCTACTTGCATGATGATGTCACCTTCATCCATTACGGGCATAAAGGTTTTACCAATTTGCAGATATACCAGCACAGTCAATGCTAGTGCGATGCCTGAGCCGATTACAATGGTGCGTGTGTGTGCCAGTGCCCAAAGTAGTATGGGTTCGTAAAACTTAAGTGATTGACGCACCACCCAAGGTTCTTCGTGGCTGACTTTTTTTAGCATAAAAGAGGCAAGTACTGGAATCACGGTTAATGAGAGTAGCAGCGAGCCTGCTAGCGCAAAAACAACAGTCAATGCTACTGGGCTAAACAGCTTACCTTCCAAGCCTTGCAGGGTAAGCAACGGCAGAAATACGGTGATGATAATGAGAATGCCAGAGGTGACGGGTACGCTTACCTCTCGCACCGCACGGTAAATCAGGTGCAGGCGTGGCAGCTTACTATCTTTGCCATGCGCCAAGTGTGAAACGATATTTTCTACCACTACCACAGCACCATCCACCAGCATGCCGATAGCGATCGAAAGCCCGCCCAGACTCATCAGGTTGGCAGACATGCCGAACTGGGACATGAGAATAAACGTCACCAGTGCCGCGAGAGGCAGTGCTAAAGCTACTGTCAGTGCTGCACGGATATTGCCTAAAAATAGTACCAGTAACACCAACACCAACACTGTAGCTTCGAACAGCGCATGGGTAACGGTGCTGACAGCACGTTCTACTAGGCCTCCGCGATCATAAAATACATTGATGCTGACGCCTTTAGGTAGCATGGGCTGAAGTTCATCAAGTTTGGCGCGTACATTTTTAACTACTTGCTGCGCATTGGCACCACGTAAGCCTAATACTAATCCTTCTACGGCTTCACTTTTGCCATTTTTTGTCACAGCACCATAACGTGTTAATGCACCCATTTTGACCTCAGCTACATCACTGACGCGTATCGGCATGCCCTGCTCAGAACGAATGACTGTATTACGTACATCGTCCAATGTGTGGAAGCGGCCTTCTGCACGTACCAATAATGATTCTTCACCATCACTGAGTCGGCCTGCGCCATCATTACGGTTATTCAGATCAAGTGCGCTTTGCAAATTAGTTAATGTCACGCCACGTGCATATAGGCGGGCATTGTCTGGAATGATTTCAAAACTGCGTACGATACCGCCAAGTGAATTGACGTCTGCCACGCCAGCTACCGTGCGCAGTGCAGGGCGAATGACCCAGTCCAGCAAGCCGCGGCGTTGTTCAAGGCTTAGGTTGTCGGCTTCTACTGTAAACATGAACATTTCGCCGAGTGGCGTTGTCATTGGTGCAATGCCGCCATTAATGTCTGGTGGTAGATTGCTCCAGATTGCATTCAGTCGTTCAGCTACTTGCTGTCTCGCCCAGTAGATATCTGTGCCATCGGCAAAGTCTACGGTAATGTCAGTGAGTGCATATTTCGCTACAGCACGCAGCATGGTTTGCTTGGGTATGCCAAGCATTTCCACTTCAATCGGTGCGGTAATGCGAGACTCAACCTCTTCCGGCGTCATGCCTGGGGCTTTGATGATGATTTTTACCTGTGTGGTAGAAACATCTGGAAATGCATCAATCGGTAATTCTTTAAAAGCATAACCACCGGTACCGATAAGCAGTACGGTGAGTAGCAGCACTAATAAGCGCTGCGTGAGGGCGAACTGGATAATCTTGTTAAGCATTGTATTGTTTCCTATGGCACTCTATTGCACTTGATATAGATGAACTATTCTGTTGTAGCGCTATTCCATGCTGCCTTGATTGCAGCAGTGCCAGTGACAGCTACTTTTTCATTGCCTGTGAGCTTGCCTGTGATAATGCCCTGCGATGTCTGTTCGCTGACTACTGTGACGGGAGTGGGTATAAAGCCCTGCGGCGTTTGCACAAATATATAACTATTTGTACCGTTTCTAATCAACGCTGATTTCGGCACTGAAAATTGGTTAGCTATGCCTTTTCCAACTAACTCAGCTTCTACAATCTGACCGGGAGATAGTTTTTCTGTACCGCTGGAAATTTCAGCGCGTAAGTGAATGGTTTGATCGTTGCGGTTGACGCTACGGATAATGGTTGTGATTTTGCCTGTTGCCTGATAATTAGGGATGCTGACGAGCATGCCTTCTTTAGCAAAATTCAGAATGTCTAGTGGCGCATGAATTTCTAGCCAGAGCGGTTTGAGTCTGGCAATGCGGTAGATAGGCGTACTCATGTCTACACGCTGGCCGGTAGAAGCCATTTGTTCTAGCACCGTACCATCAATCGGCGCAGTCAGTGTTAGGCCGCTAGACATTTCGCCACGCTTATCTAGGCGCGCGATTGAATCATCACCCATTCCCGCCATTTTGAGAGCCTGACGGCGTTGTTGCACTTCAAAGGATAGTTCTTTCTGGCCGCTCTCGGTAGTAAGTACACGGCGCTCAGCAATGATGCCGTCTTTGAATAACTCGCGATCACGATCCAGCATGTTTTTACTTAATTGTTGCTGGGTTTTTCCACGCAAATAGTCACGTTGCAACGCGACTAACTCGGCGCTGCTAATGTGTGCAATGGCTTGGCCGCGTTTAACAGATTGTCCGGCAGCGACATAAAGCGTATCAATTAATCCACTTTGCGGCGCACTGACTACGCGCTCTTGTCCTATCGGAACTACAATTTCACCGGGCAACATATTGCTCTTGATCTGGCTAGATGCAGTGAGTGGCGCGACGGTAATGCCTAGAGTCTGCAACTGTTGCGGTTTAATGGCAATGGTGCTTTCTGCATGACTTAGCACCGCATAGCCGAGTAAGGGTAATAGTAGAAATAGTGAGGTTGTTTTTTTCAAGGTAAAACTCCAATAGCTTGGTTGTAGCGGGCAATGTTCCATTGCAGTTGTGTGCGGCGGTTAATCAGTGAGCGCTCTGCTTCATAAGCCATAGACTGACCACGCAATAGGGTGACAAGGTCTGCCTCACCCAGCGCAAATGATTTTTTTGCTAGCCGTAAATTTTCTTGTGCTAAGTGATGCTGTTCTTCAACAATTTTGAGCTCTTCACGAATTACTTCCAGATTGTGTTCCGCTTCATGCAGTGAGGTTTGCAAGATCAGTTGGCGCTGATCGCGCTCACTCGTGGCTTGGGCGATAGCCATTTCCGCATCAGCCATCATAGGTGCAGAACGGACTTTAGCGTCAAGAGGCACCCGTACTAACACGCCAATACTATCGTTATATAAACTATCGAATGCACCACGATCACGGCGAGCATTGATCTGTACTTGAGGGTTCTCACGCCGCTCTACACTAACCAGATCACGCTGCCCACGGGCCATTTCGACTTTGGAGGTGATTTCAGCAAGCCAAGGATGATTGTCATCAATCGTATCGCGTTTGCTGAGTTTTTCTTCTGCAGATTGAGGTATCTCTTTTAGACCGGTAAGCACCCAGTAGCGATGCTCCGCATGCTTCAACTCTGCTTGAATTCTAAGTAAGGCTGTTTTTGCTAATAATGTGCCATTTTGTGCCAGCATGACATCGGTTTTGGCCAGTTCACCAGCTTTCCAGCGTTTTTCTACATCATTTTGCAAGGCGAGTGCGGCATTGTATTGCGAGTCCGCCAGTTCTACTGCACCCATTGTCATGTTGACATCCCAGATGGCCTCTCTGACTTGCCCAGCAATTTCTAGCGCAAGACCATTTCTAGTGGAATCCAACTCAGTTTGTGCGTCACGAGCAACTGTTTCACGAGCATTCCGCTGACCTGGCATCCATACAGGCAGTTCCACCCCAGCTTCCCACTGACTAAGATTACGATTGCTACCAATCGCATCATCCTGATGACCAATTATAATTGCTGGTGCCGCAGGTAATATGCTGTTGGCATGAATTTTCTTGGCATCTACTAATGTGTTTCCAGCTTGAAGCACTTGCTGCTTAGGGCTACGCTCCAGCGCTTTGCTGACGACCATAGGGAGTGTTAATTGCTGATTTCGCACTAATGTCCATGCTTCTTCGCCAGTGGCAAATATTGGAATGAGTAGTAAAATCACAAAGGTGATATTTGATGTAATGCGCATTATGACTCTGCCTTAAGTTCTAAGTACTTAGTATCTAATCCATACCAAGCATGTGTGATGCTGTAGTGTAGATAAGTCAGTAGCGTTAGGGCAAGTCCTGCTACAGGGAGTGCATGCATGAAGCGTCCTTTTTAAGATATGCTCACATAATAAATAGCGATTCTTAAGAGATTCTTAAGAAAGTTTTTAAGTGGACTTTTCTGTAAATTACTACAGGCATTTTACAGCGAACTAATTGTTACATAGTAGTATTGACATAATCGTTAACTAAAACACTTAAACTTCTTGCCTAATAATATCTAATGTTTCGTTATAACCATACGATTTGCTGGTTTCGCCGCGATTTACGCTTGCATGACCATGCTGCGCTGTACCATGCGTTAAAGCAAAGTAGGGTGGTGTACTGTGTGTTCGTTTTTGACACTCGTATACTCAATCAGTTGGAAAACAAGCAAGACCGACGAGTTGAGTTTATTTGGCACAGCTTGTGCGAGTTACGGGAAATGCTGCAACAGCAGGGCGGTACCTTGTATGTAGTGCATGCTTCAGCAGAAGAGGCTATTCCTCGATTGGCGCGTGAATTAAACGCACAGGCTGTTTTTTGCAATAAGGATTATGAGCCAAACGCATTACAGCGCGATGCCACAATTGAAGCATCTCTTGCGCAGATTGAGATCGCATTTCACAGCTATAAAGATCAGGTGATTTTTGAACAGTCTGAAGTGCTGACGGGCTCTGGAAAGCCATTTAGTGTATTTACACCCTATAAAAATGCTTGGCTCAAAAAGCTCAATGATTTTTACTTGCGGGCCTATCCTACCGAGCGCTATTTTTCTGCCTTGGCGCCTTATGATGCTCAGAGGGATATTGTGATCGGCGCCATACCTAGTTTGGAGTCTTTAGGTTTCGCACAAACGAATTTGCAAAGTATGGCTTTGCCCACAGGCGTGTCAGGTGCGGAAAAGTTGTTTGCTGACTTCATGCAACGTCTTGCAGTTTATCAAGAGGCGCGTAACTATCCGTCCGTGAAGGGGGTATCGTATCTTTCCACGCATTTGCGTTTTGGTACGATCTCTATTCGCTATCTTGCCTCACAGGCTTATCGTACTACAGGAGTGGGAGCGCAAACTTGGCTGAATGAGCTGATCTGGCGTGAATTCTACCAAATGCTACTGTTTCAGTACCCTCGTTTAGGGCAGGGGCAAGCGTTCAAGCCGCAATTTCATGCCATACCTTTTACTAATGATGGTGCTAAATTTTCCGCTTGGTGTGAGGCTCGCACTGGATATCCTCTAGTGGATGCCGCAATGCGTCAGTTGAATCAAACTGGCTATATGCATAACCGTTTACGCATGGTTACGGCTTCTTTTTTGGTAAAGGATTTACACGTTGATTGGCGTTGGGGTGAGCGTTATTTTGCACAATATTTACTTGATTTTGATTTGGCGTCTAACAACGGAGGGTGGCAATGGTCAGCATCTACAGGTTGTGATGCACAACCATGGTTTAGGATTTTTAACCCGATTACCCAGTCTGAAAAGTTTGACGCGCAAGGCAAGTTTATTCGCCGTTACATACCGGAATTGGCGCAATGTCTGGATAAGTGGATACATGCGCCTTGGTTGATGCCAGCACAAGAGCAGCAGCGTTGCGGTATTTTGATTGGTCAACATTATCCCGCGCCAATAGTGGATCATGCGGTGGCTAGAGTGAAAACGTTGGAACTTTATCAAGAGGCTAGTCAGTCATTCGTCACATGAAAAGTTTATTGCTCTTGAAAAGTAGTTTTATTCACGCTGAAGTTCTTAGGTTGTTGCAAAATTTACATTCAATATCTTACCAAGACTACATAGTAACTACTGAATACGCTGATGGCAGCGGCAAATTTTGCTGATTATTTTGGCTGTAAATGATGTATTATTCTCAACGTTCTATTTGATTCATGTGGTTTTCCTGAGTTGGTAGAGATTTGTTTGATGTTTATTGTATTTTGAGCAGATGGCTCTCATCTTTCTTTGTTTAAGTGTTGTATGGAAGATGTAAACAGATTTGTTTTTAACTTATTGTATTTTAACTATATTTTAATAATCCAATAGAATGTGTTTTTTTGTAGATTATTAAAATTCAAAAAGAAGGCATTTGACTTGCCCATATTGAGCAAAAATCTTAGTAGAAAAGTAATGTGCTGAAAGTTATGACATTTACATTACGTCTTTTAATGATATCTACGCTACTAGCGGTGTTAACGAGTTGTAGTTCTGCTCCCGTTAATACTTATAAGCCAAAAACTCCACCAGCCCAATGGGTTGAGCCTTTACCTTTTGTTCAGCCACACGATGGAAAGTTGGATGGCCTCACAAATTGGTGGCAGCAGTTTAATGATCCGCTATTAGTTCAATTGATTGAAGCCGCGCAAAAAGTAAGCCCTGATATTGAAAGTGCGAAGGCACGGGTCATTGCAGCACAAACGGCCGTAACGCTTGCTAATTCACAATTACTGCCTAGCGTCACGGCGGATATGAGTGTCAGTCGCAGTAAAGGCAATATGATTATTCCTGGTGCGAATAATTTCGTCTATCCAGCTTCGACTAATGCCAGTATTGGTGTGAACGCAAGCTGGGAGTTAGATGTCTGGGGTAAAAATAAAGCTGCTAAGAGTGCTGAGCTGGCTAAGTTAAGTGGTACGAATGCCTTGTGGCATGATGCTAGAGTCATCGTAGCTGCGCAAACTGCTACGCAGTACCTAAACTATAGACTGTGCGAGAAACTAAGTAGTATTGCAAAGCAAAATGCAGATTCAACTGGTGAGACGGCACGACTTTCCGACTTAACTGCGAAAGCAGGTTTTTTAGCACCTATGAGTGCGAGTCAGTCTTTAGCGCAAGCCGCAGAAGCTTCCAGTCAGCAGAAAAAACAGGCGTTACAGTGTACGTTACTCATCAAAAGTTTAGTGGCGCTGACCGCAATATCAGAGCCTACTTTAAAAGAGCAATTAGCCAAGGATGATAATAGCAAGCTGCCTATGCCTGCTGGAGTGGAGGTGGCAGCAATACCTGCAACTTTACTTGACCAGCGTCCAGATGTGCTTAATGCAGAGCGGAATGTGGACGCCGCCAGTTTTGAAATCGCTGTGAGTGATGCGCAACGCTATCCACGATTAAGTTTAGCGGGAAATATTGGCCTTACTTATGACTCTTACTTACGTAAATTTTCGACTAATAGAGGTCGTTCTGATGGGGTCACTTGGTCGATAGGGCCTGTTGCTGTGTCTTTGCCTATATTTGATGGTGGGCTGAGAGAGGCTAATCTTAGCGCGGCTAAGGCGCAGTATGAGGTTGCAAAAAGCATCTATGAAAGCGTAGCACGCAATGCGGTGCGCGAGGTAGAGGAGGCTATGGCGACGCTGAATAACGCTGCCTTGCGTTCCGATGATATGGATAAGGCTGCGAGTGGTTTTAAAGCACTGCTCGATGCGACTCAAATGCGCTACAAAGCTAATTTAGCAAGTTTACTGGAGTTGGAAGAGGCGCGACGTGTCAGTTTGCAGGCACAAGCCAATACTTATACTTTAAAGAATGAGCAAGCACTCGCATGGATTTCATTATACCGTGCTGTAGGGGGGGGCTGGGCACCAGCACTTAATATGCCCGCACTGACTTTTGATCCTAAACTTAAACTAGCTGAACCAAACAATTCAGTGTCTGTTGTATCTGACCAACCATGAGATTAACCATGCCATCATTAATGAAGTTATTTTCGGTTAACGTAATACGCAACAGCTTGTTAGTAGTACTTTTTGCAGGCGTTTTATTTGGGCCAATTTTTGGTCATGCTGAAAAACAAAATGAGGCGCCAAGTACAACGTCGGCTTTAACTGTGACACTGATACAACCTCAACAAACTGCATTGCCACTTAAAATATTTGCTAACGGCAACATTGCTGCATGGCAAGAGGCAATTATCGGCAGTGAAGCAAACGGACTGCGCGTAACTAATGTGTTGGTGAACGTGGGCGATGTAGTTAAAAAAGGACAGTTGCTTGCAGATTTTTCTGCTGAATCTATTGAAGCGGAGTTAAATCAAGCCAAAGCAAACTTATCAGAAGCTGAAGCGCAAGGTAAAGATGCGATAAACAATGCAGAGCGCGCTCGTACTTTACAAAATACAGGTGCAATGTCAAATCAACAAATTGACCAATATGTTACAGCTGCAGATGTGGCTAAAGCTGCTGTGGATCTGCAGAAGATTCATCTGAAAAACACTAAAATTTATGCACCTGACAGCGGTGTGATTTCATCACGAAGTGCGACTATAGGTGCCGTAGTCGGTGCGGGGACTGAGCTTTTTAAACTGATACGACAATCAAGGTTAGAGTGGCGTGCCGAGGTTATTTCTGCTGATTTGCCGAAGATTAAAACAGGTATGCAAGTCAATGTGACTGTGGCGGATGGTTCCAGCTTCAAAGGTCGAGTGCGTAAAGTATCTCCTACTGTAGATTTGCAAACACGCAATATACTTGTTTATGTCGATTTGCCCGCTAATAGTAGTGCTAAAGCTGGTATGTTCGCAAAAGGGGAGTTCGTGTTGGGGCAATCCAAGGCATTAACGTTACCCCAGCAAGCGTTGGTAATGCGTGATGGTTTTACTTATGTATTTGTCGTTAAAAATGAGGATGTTCAAAAAGATGACGACAAAAAAATGGTTCGGCAAGTTAAGGTACAAACAGGCCGGCGTATTGGTAATTTAGTTGAGATTGTTAGCGGTCTGGATGCTAAGCAGCAATTAGTGGCTACAGGTGGCGCATTTCTATCTGATCGTGATTTAGTGAAGGTTGTTTCATCAAATGTTGTATTACCTCCTGCTAAAAAGTAACGATTATCCATACTAAACATTAGCAACATTTCATTTTAAGATATCGCTTAGACAAAGACCAATAGCCGCATGAATATTTCCGCTTGGTGTACTA